>NZ_JBMFQK010000002.1:0-226582 GCF_049968615.1 Dictyoglomus sp.
GGCCGGAGGTGGAAGCGCAGCAATGCGTGGAGCCGACCGGTACTAATATGCCGAGGCTTTGACGCCTGGCTGGTTACTGTATGATTCCTCTTGGGAGTTATGGAAGAAGGAGAGGGAGGAAGGCTACTGGTGATTAGAGCGGAGGGGAAACGCCCGTTCCCATTCCGAACACGGAAGCTAAGCCCTCCAGCGCCGATGGTACTACCCTGGCGACGGGGTGGGAGAGTAGGTCATCGCCAGAGAGCCTTCCTCCCTTTTTTTTGTTTTATTTGGGAATTTTTTTAAAAAGTTTTTATCAGAAATTATGTTAGGAATCTTGACAAAAATAAAATTGTGGTATATGATTTTAATCAAGAATAGTTTGTTAACGAAACTTCCAGGCGAGGGTCCCCTTCCCCCCTCACCCATCACCCCCTACCTCGCCTGGAAGTTTTATTCTATAAGGAGGTGAAAATTAAATATGAGAAAATCTTTAATCCTTAAATTCCTGATCCTATTTATCTTTATAGTATTCTTTCTAACAACATCGATATACCCTAAACAGACACAGATCTCAGAAAATTCACCAGCACTGGACTTTACTTTGCCTGACATTAAAGGTAAGCAATATTCTCTCTCTTCTTTTAAGGGAAACGTAATATTATTAAATTTTTGGGCTACTTGGTGCCCTCCTTGTAGATATGAGGTACCTATGTTAGATAAAATACAGAAAGAGTACAAGGATAAAAAATTTAAAATAGTTGCAGTTAGCCTTGATAGTGATATAAATGCTCTCAGGGATTATTTAAAGAATGTCAATGTGAGTTTTCTTGTTCTTTCTGACAAAAAGGGAAGTGTAGGATATGCTTATAACATATTAGCTATTCCTACATCTTTTTTAATTGATAAAAAGTTCGTAGTGAGAAAGATATATCTAGGTATATTACCAGAAAAAGAATTTAAAAAGGATTTGGAAAAATGGTTAAAAGACTAACTCTGAGAATTTTAATTATAATTTTAGTAGGCATATTTATTTATATCGGACTCTTAAGAAGTGAAGTTATAGAAGTCTTCAGGAATAGTACTCTCTTATGCTTATCCTGTATAGGGATTCAATAGAAATTACTTTATCTCAATAACTTTATTTTCCGTTATTATTATATCTACTTTTTGATCATGATCTTCATGAGGTAATTCTTCTAAAAGGAGATCATCAAAGATGAGGCCTATTTTTATTCCTTTTTTTGTTCTACTCAGAAATTTATCATAATATCCTTTCCCATATCCTAATCTGTATCCTTTCTTGTCAAAAGCTATTCCAGGTACGATTATTAGATCAAAGACATCTATCTCTGTAGGAATTTCAGGTTGTAATATTCCAAATGTTCCCTTTTTCAAGTCATTAAAAGAAAATATCTCCCCAAATTTTAGTTCTTCTTTGTAAATTATAGGACAGAAGATTCTCTTTCTTTCAATTAGTCCATGATAGATTATAAACTTTGTATCTACCTCTTCTTCTAAGGACACATAGGTATTTATAATTTTTGCCTCTTTCCATATAAGAAGTCTTTCCAAATTGTGGAATATTTGATGGGATCTTTCTTCTTTATTCTCTATTTTTTTCCTTTTTTCTCTTAGCTCTATTCTTAACATTTTCTTGTCCAAGTTCATCTTTTAAACTCCTTTTATTTTTTATGTTTTTCTATTATAATACATCTAAGCCTGTAGACCTAAGGGTCGCAGGACTCAAATTTAAGGAGTTAAAGATTTTTAATAATCAAAACGGCATCCCCTTTGGGGAGCTGGAAGGGAGGTATAAAAATGAAATCCAAGAAAATTGCACTTTCCGCAATCTTCCTTGCCTTAACTCTAATCATGGGACTTACTCGTATAGGATACATAACTGTTCCAACACCTGCTGGAGCTGCGACTCTCATGCACATTCCTGTTATTCTTTCGGGTGTTCTTTTAGGTCCATGGATAGGGGCATTAGCAGGCTTAATGTTTGGATTTTCTGCTGTTTTATACTTCTCTTATATTGCTCCTTTTTGGGTACTTCTCCCTGCAAGACCCTTTATAGGAATAATAGCTGGTTTAGTTTACAGTTTTTTTATGAGATATACCAATCCTCAAAAAAGAATTAAAAATTATGCTCTAATAATTATTAGCATAGTAGTATTTTCATTTTTATATCTTTCGGGAATTTTTATACTCAATGAGTGGTTCTCAAGTTCGCTTGTTTTATATCCCATAGAGTATAGTTTCTTAATAGCGCTCATTGCTTTTTTGGTTTCGATTTTAATAACATTTCTTATAAAAGAAAAAGAAACAAAAATTGTAGGACTTGGTGTGGCTTCTTTTTTAGGAAGTATCACTAACACCATTGGTACTTTAGGACTTGCAGCTATAGCTAAAATTTTTCCTATTCAAGTTATTATTACCATAGGAATTGTTCAAGGAATCCCTGAAGCTATTTTAGCTACTATAATATGTCCTCCCATTGTTTTAGCTATAGAAAGATTCCTTAAAGGGAGTGATTAGGCTTGATTTTGACCATTGACATTGGTAATTCAAATATTGATTTAGCTTACTTTAATGGAAATAAAATAGTATCCCACTATGAATTTGAGACCAAAAAGTTCTCTACAAGTTATGAGTATGCTTTAATAATTGAGTGGACCCTAAAAAGAGAAAAATTGCAAGAAAAGGATATTTTAGGGGTTGCTCTTTCCTCGGTGGTGCCTTCCTTAACTTCTGCCTTTATTGATGCTATAAAGTATCTTTTTGGAAAGCCTCCTTTTGTAGTAGAACCAGGAATAAAAACTGGAATATCTATTGAGACAGAAAATCCCAAAGAGGTAGGAGCAGATTTAATTTGTAATGTAGTTGCTATAACTGAAGAATATGGGCACTGTGGTATAGCAGTGGATTTTGGAACAGCCACTACTTTCTCTGTAGTAGAAAAGAAAAAATTTCTGGGGGCTGCTATAGCCCCCGGTGTAGGTACTTCAGCTTTCGCTCTTTTTGAGAAAACCGCTAAACTTCCCCAGGTGGATATAAAAGCCCCTGAAAGTTCTCTGGGGAAAAATACCATATCAGCTATTCAAGCAGGTATTGTCTATGGTTTTGCTGGATTAGTAGATGGTATTCTTGAAAGACAAATTAAAGAATTGAAATATAAACCAGTTCTTGTGAGTACGGGAGGATGGGCAAAGAGGATTGTTCCATATACCAAATATTTAAAAGAAAAAGATATAGATCCATATCTTACTCTAAAAGGATTGTATTACCTCTACTTAAAAAATCTGTGATATAATCTAACTAAAGTTTAATTTAATAAAACTTTAAAATAGAGGTGGGGAAATGAGTAAAAAATTTATAACTTTTGTATTAGTTTTTCTAATTTTTTTGTTTTCCTTGGCGTTCTCTCAAGATTCTCCTAAACCAAGGGTAGCCATAATCACATACATAAAAGGGAATGTGTATGTAAAAAAAGTAACTTCAGAATTGTGGCTTCCTGCTAAGGTAAAGATGGAACTTACATCAGGAGATAAAGTATGGGTACAACAAAATTCTCAGGCTATTTTACAGTTTTCTGATAAATCTACATTGAAGCTTGGCTCGAATACCCAACTTGATATTTTAAATTTAGACTATGAGAAAGACACTAAAAAAGAGATTTCCATATTCAAATTGCTTATAGGAAAAATATGGGCAACAGTAGAAAGACTTTTATCTCAGGGAGAAAGAATAGAAATTCAGACTCCTACAGCTGTGGCTGGGGTAAGAGGAACGGAATGGATTCAGGAAGTATCAGAAGATGGAACAACAAAAATTTGGACTTTAAGAGGAATAGTCTTCCTTACTGCAAAAGATAAAACTATAGAAGTAAAAGAAGGATTTCAAAGCGTGGTAAAACCTGATGAACCGCCTTCGGAGCCTTCTGAGATAAAAGAGATAGAAAGGTTTGATGAGGAAGAGAAGAAAGAAGAGAAGAAAGAAACTACTCCTGAATCAGAAAAAGTACAAAGAGCTTCAATTCTTAGTAATAGTTTAGATTATGGGCTCTATAAAAGAGATACTTTAGTTTTGACAAAATTATCTTTAACTCCTGAACTTTCCTTTGGAGCGTTAAAGTTAGGGTTAGATCTTTCTCTTTATACTAATGGGGAAGATATAAGTTATATTCAAGCAAAAGTTAAATATGGAGAATTAAATCTTCCATGGTTAGGTTTTAGATATGGAACGATTGATAGTTTTAATTTGGGTTATGGACTAATTGCTGATAGGTACTCCACCTATGAAATGGATGGCATAGTTTTAAGATTAGAAGATCCTAAGAAAGGTGGTGTTTTAACTCTATTTCCCTCTCCCTTTAATAGAGGCGAAAATATCACCTCTACTTATGCTTTAAGACTATTCTACAGACCGCTAAGCAGATTAGAAATTGGCTTAAATGGTATGTTTGATTTGGACAGTGATTTATCTAAAAGACAAGGTATTGTTGGGATAGATGCTGGATATTATTTTACAAAAAATCTAATAGGTTACTTAACTTTTGCACAGAGGGTTATTCACGATGGTATTTCTTTAGAGGATAAGAGAGTACTTTCTGAGAATGGTTTTGCCTTAGGTTTACAAATGTCTGTTCCTACCCTTAATTCGATATTATATGTTCAAGGATTAAGCTACTCTGATAACTTTACTCCTGGCTATTTTGATGCATACTATGAGAGAAATAAAATCCTCGGACTACTGCCTACCATAACAGATTCTATAAAAAGAATAAATGGTTTAATTTTAGGTTTTGATTCAAATATACTACATATAATTTCCTTAAGCATGAGATACGAATCCTATGATTATAAAATGCCTAACTTGTATGGTAACTTAAATCTTAGCTTAGGTGAAAGATTAAGAGCAAGTCTCTCCTATGAACAGGATAATATTTCTTCACCTTTTCAATTTATAAACAACAATACTATATTTGTATTAAATATGATATATCCTATTGCCCAGAATGTAGATGCTATTTTAACTGTTAAAAGAATCTATGACTCAGATGGAAATCCTAAGGATATATACTACTTGACTACAAAAATAAGACTATGATAGAGAAAAGTGCAAAGAATTAAATTTATTATTAGGGATAAAAAACTATACACAAGAGTTTTAATAACTATCTCAAGTATAATTTTTACAATTTTCATATTTAAGATACATTGGTTATATAACTTAGAACTAAGTTCTATTAATTTGAGATTCTCTCTCAGAGGAGAAAAGGAAATAACAGATCCCATAGTAATAATTGGTATAGATGATTCTTCAATTGAGGAGCTAGGCAACTTTCCTTGGGATAGAAAAATTTATAAGACTTTAATAGAAAAATTAGGTGAATACCCTAAGGTAATTGCCTTTGACTTATATTTTGATATCAAATCCAATAAGGATTCAGATAAGGTATTTTCTGAATTATTAAAAACCAATAACAGAATAATAATTGCTGCCTTTTATACTATAACCGATAATCCTAAGTTTGGTTCTATAAAGAGATTATTTCTTCCGTTAGACATTTTCTCAAGATACTCTAAGGTTGGACTTGTAAATCATGAGTACGACAATGATGGTTTTATTAGGCGTTTTTCATTAATTGAGAATGTGTTTGACAATAATTGGTATTCCTTTCCACTCTTAGTAAGTTGTGAGTTCTTAGATATAACCCCGGAGGAATATTTAAAAAATGTTGCAAATATTCTTAAGAAAGATAATAAAATATTAATCAATTACAGAGGAGGACCTTATTTATATCCTTACTTTTCTTTTGTGGATATAATTAACGGTAATTTTGACCCTATTGTTTTTAAAGATAAAATAGTCTTAATTGGGGCTACCACTGAAGCATTACATGATACCTATTTTGTTCCATTTTCCGGGTATGTTAGGAAAGGTAGCAGAGTCCGATTAGGCAAGATGCCTGGAGTAGAAATTCACGCAAACTCTATTGGTACATTACTTAAAAAAGATTTTATTCACCTATTAAATAGTGACGTTTTAACTTTTTTTATTTCCTTTATATTAAGTATATTTCCTCTATTTTTGCCAGTGAGTTTTGGTAATTTTTTAAGATTTTTCATCCTAACTCTTATGATAGCTTTATATTTCATCTTTACTAACATAACTTTTCTAAAACATAATATTCTCTTACCTTATTATATACCTCCAATAGGGGCCTCTGTCTCTTATCTCTCAAATCTCATATATGATCTTACTTCGGAAGAAAAAGAGAAAAGAAGAATAAGAGATCTATTTCAAAGATTTATTTCACCACGTATTATTGATGAATTACTCGAGTTAAACCATAAAACTGTCGTCTATTCAAGGAGAAGCAACATAAGTGTAATTTTTGCAGATATAAGAAATTTTACTTACTATTCTGATCTAAGGAAACCAGAAGAAATAGTAGAGATTTTAAATGAGTTCTTTGCTTTAGCGATAGAGGTTATTTTTAAATATGGAGGAACAGTAGATAAGTTTATGGGTGATGCAATTATGGCGATATTTGGAGCACCCATATATTATGGAGATTTTGTAGAGAGGGCAGTTTATTCCTCCTTAGAGATTCAGCGTAGATTGAAAGAATTACAAAAGAACTGGGAACTAAAAGGATATCCAAAATTTGAGGTAGGGATAGGAATAGCTACAGGAGAAGCTCTTGTAGGAATTGTTGGACCTTCTCAAAAGATAGAATATACTGCTATAGGAAGTACTGTTAATCTTGCATCTCGTCTTGAAAGTATAGCTAAAGGAGGAGAAATTCTTATCTGTGAAAATACATATGAGAGAATTAAGGATAAATTTATGATAGAAGATTTGGGTTATGTAAATATCAAAGGTAAAGAAAGACCTGTGCATATTTATAAAGTTACAGGAATTTTAAAAGATGAAGAGAAAGCTTAAATATTTTGAAAATAAAATTAAAGACTTGTCTTTACTTCTGAATATTAGTTCTAAAATTAATTCAAAATTAGATATTCATGAGTTGTTGGATCTTATTATGAGTTTGATAAAGGAGAATTTAAATGTTGAAGCTTGTTCTCTCTTGCTATTGGATAGGAATAAAGAAGAACTATATTTTGAGGTGGCTTTAGGAGAAAAAGGTGAGGAGATAAAGAGATATTCCATAAAGGTAGGGGAGGGTATAGCTGGAAAAGTGGCAGAAACTGGAATACCAATTATTGAGAATAGGGTGGAAACTAATCCTTTATTTAACCCTAAATTTGATTTTTTGACTTCTTTTAAGACAAAAGCACTAATTTGTGTACCCTTAGTACATCAGGGTGAAATCATTGGAGTTATGGAAGTGATTAATAAGAAGGACAATAAGAAGTTTACTAAAAGCGATTTAAAACTTTTACAAGCAATTTCAAATCAGGCTTCTATAGCCATTAAAAATGCTTTGCTTTATCAAGATCTAAAAACTCTTTTCTTTGACACTATAGAGTCTCTTGTAAGTGCTATTGATGCAAAAGATCCATATACTCATGGCCATTCTAAGAGAGTTTCTGAAATTGCTATCTTGATAGCTAAAGAAATAGATAACTCTACCGATTTTATAGAAAAAGTCAGATTGTCAGGTTTATTGCATGATATCGGGAAAATTGGTATTGAGGAAAGTATACTTACCAAGAAAGGTAAGCTAACTCTTGAGGAAATAGAGATTATAAAAAAACATCCAACCATTGGTAAAAAAATTTTAGAGCCTATTGACCTTTTGAGGGAGATCCTTCCTGGAGTAGAAGAGCATCATGAAAAATATGATGGAAGTGGATATCCTAAAGGTTTAAAGGGAGAAAATATATCTCTTTTGGGCAGAATAATTTCAGTAGCAGATGTATTTGATGCTTTAACTTCTGATAGACCCTATAGAAAAGGATTAGATGTTCACTCAGCTTTATTAGAAATCAATAGTTTATCTGGAGTCCATTTTGACCCTTATATCGTAAACATTCTTAATAGCTTATATCAAAGGGGGAAACTATTTTGTTTTGGTTCTTAAGATTGTTTTTAGCTCATTTAATAGCCGATTTTCCCCTTCAGACCAATAAAATATTTGAATTTAAAAGATCTACTCCATACGGAATTCTGGCTCATACTGGAATTTATCTTCTTATTTCTGTGATTCTTTCTATTCCTTACCTGAGATATTTAGATGCAGTGATTTTTCTAATATTTTTGTTTTCTATTCATACTCTAATAGACGTTTCGAAGGTCAGAAATTTCTTATCAAAGGATGGTTTAAAAGAGTTTTTATTGGATCAGTTTAAGCATTTTTTATCTCTAATGCTGGTTTTTCTTTTACCTTCCGGAAACAGAGTACTATATTTAAGTCTACCAGAATCTCTTAGATTTATTGAGAGATTTTACAACAGCGATTATTATATATTACTTGGAATAGGTTATTTCTTTGTAAGCTTTGCTGGAACCATATTCTATTTCTATATAGTAAAAACTTTCGGGATTAAAAATTTTTTTGGTAAAGAAGGAATTTCAACAAAGTCTAAATATTTAGAAGTTTTATTTAGGTCGGTGATATTTTTTGTATATTATAAATTCTCTTTCTTTTATTCTTTAATTGTATTTTTAATGCTGCGAATCTTAGAAATTTTAGCCAATAAGAATTACAAAGGTGTGGGATCAATATTTCTAATTGTATTATATGACTTTGTTTTCATATTTTCTATGATTTATTTTCTAAATAACCTTTTAGGAACATAGTCATTTCTTCTAAATTTTCAAAGACAAAATCAGGTTTAATCTTACTTTTTTCCATATCCTCTCTTTTTGAGATTCCAGTAAGGACAAGAAAAGTCTTAATTTTTAATCTTTTTCCAAAGAGTATGTCTGTATCTAGTCTGTCTCCAACTATTCCAACCTCATGGCTTTTTAACCCCAATTTTGATAGAGCTATTTTTCCTATATATGGAGAAGGCTTACCAATTACAATGGGCTTTTTTTCCGAAGCCGCTGAAACAGCTGCCACAAGAGACCCTGCACCTGGATCTATGCGGTTTTCCATAGGGAATGTCTTATCAGGATTTGTGGCTATAAATTTAGCTCCATTCCTTATTAAGTAGTTGGCTTTTCTAAGCTTTTCAAAATTAAAGCTTCTATCAAGTCCTACAACTACAGCATCCACATAATCTGCGTCTTCTAAAACCTTCCAATTCACACTTATTATAGCTTTTTTAAGGGCTTCTTCTCCAATAACATATGCATTTCCAACATTTTTTAAACTTGATAGGTAAATAGCAGTAGCAATCCCAGAAGTTAAGATTTCTTCCTCTTTGGTCTCAATGTCCATGTTTCTTAATTTGTTCACATAATCCATAGGTAACTGAGTAGAGTTATTTGTGAGAAATAGAAACTTTATATTCACTTTTCTTAGAAACTCAATGAACTCTCTGCTATAGTGTAGAGAAGTATTTCCTTTATATATGGATCCATCTAAATCAATGAGAAGTCCCTTCAAACTCAAGACTAACTCCTCCCCATTCATATTTTTGTACTTTATTGTCAGTAAGCAACACAATACCTCCATCTTCAGTCATATCTATTACCTTGGCTTTTTGATTTTTATTTCTTATAAAAACTCCTTTTCCAATATAGGGAAATTTGTTTTTATAAAAGTTGAAGATTTCTTTCCAATTGTGAGGAAAACCATTTAGGTTTGTTTCTAATTTCTCAAGAACTTCTATAAGGACAATGTTTTTATCATAAGTGGTTATGTAATCTCTAAGAGAGAAGGCTTTTAAATCTTTAATATCATTAGGATCTACCAACAAATTTATTCCAACTCCTACTATTATATATTTCAATTCTTTTTCATAAATGCTCTCTATTAGTATTCCTGCAACCTTCTTACCGTTATATTCAATGTCGTTAGGCCATTTAAAATTTAACTCAATATCTTTTAAGAACTTTTCCAAAACTTCCAAAACTGATACTCCTATAATTATCCCTAAAAAGCCGCTCTGAATTAATAGGTCTTTGGACCTTAGTATTATGGAAAACCATAATCCACCTTTTGGAGAATACCATTTTCTTTCAAATCTTCCTCTACCTTGAGTTTGCTCTTCTGCCACTATAACTGTTCCATGAGGATACCCTTTTTCAGCGAGTATGTGGGCAATGTCCATAGTAGAGGTTAGTTTATCTAAATAAATAATTAACCTCATAGAGCTTTGAGATACAAGGATATTATTTTGTCATAGATCTCCTCTAAAGGGGATTCGGAATTATCAATAAAATATCCATGATTAGGAAATCTTAAAGGAGCAATATCTCTATTCATGTCTTGTTTATCTCTTTCAATTATATATTTTTTAATTCTCTCAATATCCCTTTCACTTAGATCCCTTGCTCTTCTTTGGGCTCTTATATCTATATTTGCATTGACAAAAAGCTTTAAATTTGCATTAGGGAAAACTACTGTACCGCTATCTCTTCCTTCAAGAACAAGTCCTTTTTTTACTTTTCTCAAAAACTCTCTTTGATAAGAAGTCAGAAATTCTCTTACTCTTGGCATTCTACCTACTATGGAGGCGTATTTTCCTATTTCTTCTGTTCTTATCATAGATGTAATTTCTCTATCAGAAATGTAGACTCTGAATATTTTGTCTTCAAAATTAAATTTTATAGGATTTTGATAGAGAAATCCTATAATTTCCTCTTCAGTAGAAAGATTTTTCTCTTTGGTAATAAATCCTACTGCTCTGTATAGAGCTCCACTATCAATATAATCAAATTTGAGTTTTTCAGCTATAAATTTTGCTATTGTAGTCTTACCCGAGCCAGCGGTTCCATCTATGGTTATAATCTTTATATTGTTTTCCTCCTTTTTAATCTTATCCTCTATTGCTTGTAAGTCTTTTTGAATTTGTCTCTTAAGTGCCTCAATGGAATCAAATTTTTGATCCGGTCTTATGTAATCTTCTAAAGCTATTTCAATTTCTTCTCCATATAAGTAATCGCTAAAGTCTATTATGTAGGCTTCTACTCTTAATTCTTTCCCATGGAAAGTTGGTCTTTTACCTATATAGATTGCTGCATTATAAATATTCTTTTTTATTTTTACTTTTCCCTTGTATATACCAGCCTTTGGTATTAACTTCTCTTTATTATATTTTACATTCACTGTTGGAAATCCTATTTTAGACCCTAAGTTATCTCCCTTTTCTACAACACCATTAATAAAGTATTTATATCCCAAAAGATCATTAGCCATATTTATCTCTCCGTTGAGAAGCAGGTTTCTAATATGACTACTTGAGATAATATCTGAGTTTCCCTTTTCTAAGGGAACAATTTTTACATTAAAATTATATTTTTCTCTGAGACTTAACAAAGTGTTAATATTTCCCATTCGATCCTTTCCGAAAAAGAAATTACTTCCTACACATATACATGAAATGGGAATAGTATTTAAAAGTACTTTAATAAAATCTTCTGAAGATAAATTTTTAATCTCTTTGCTAAAAGGCAGAATAATAGAATAGTCGACTCCTTTTAAAGATAAAAGGTTTATTTTCTCATCATAGGTTAACAAAAAGGAAGAAATTTTTTTAAGGTTTTGAGAAAAGGCATTTTCAAAGGTAATTACTCCAGAGTTGAATCCATTTAATAAAGCATTATTAACCAACTCATCTACAATAGAAGAGTGTCCTAAGTGTAAGCCATCAAAAACTCCTATGGTTATAACAAATTTTTCTTTGGCTTCTAATTTATTTAATTTGACTTTCTTGATATATTTTGAGAGTTCCATTTTTAAGGGAATACCTTCTCAGGTTTTATTGTATTTCCTATTACTTTACCTACTGCTATGAACCTATTTTGAGCATTGATCAGAGAGACATACTCTCCATCTTGGAAAAGTCTTGATTCTATGCTATTTCCATTTAATATCTTTTTTTCTTCATCTTTAGAAGTCTGATAAACCGGGAAACTTAATACTTCTATAGGGGATAGTAATAAATTATTTATCTCCGTCTCCTTTAATTTACTATAAGAAACACTTTGATTTACTGATAAGTGTCCTATTTGAGTTCGTACTAAAAAGGATACTAACGCTTTTATGTTTAGCTTCTTGCCTATATCGTTTACAAGGCTTCTTATATAAGTTCCTGATGAGACTTTAAATTCAATTAACGCTTTGTTCATACTTTTATTAAAATCAAGAATTTTGGATTCATATATTATAACCCTTCTTTTAGGAAGATTTATGGATATGTTTTTTCTTGCCAAGTTGTAAGCTCTTTCTCCGTCAATATGGATGGCAGAGTAGGGAGGAGGAGTTTGTTCTATTTCTCCTATGAAATATTTTAAGACATCTTCTAACTCTCTTAAATCAATTTGTTTTTTTTCCTTTTCATAAAAAAAACTATAGGCTTCCCTATCATAAGTGTCACTAGAAACTCCAAACAAAATTTCCACTATATAAGTCTTGGGAAGTCTTAAAATATATTCCTCTAATCTTACATATTTTCCCAATCCTATTATTAATAGTCCACATGCCCTGGGATCTAATGTTCCCATGTGTCCTACTTTTTTCTCTTTAAAAAGTCTTTTTACTTTTTTTACTACATCAAAAGAAGTTATTCCCGGTGGCTTATTTATGAGTATAAACCCATTCATCGGAGTTTATATATGAGTCTATTTTTTTTATAAAATCGTCGTAGGAATTCATCTGAGTTTTGTCTATTTGGAAACCTGCTGCTTCTTTATGTCCTCCTCCACCAAATTTGAGAGCTAACCTACTTACATCTATGCTATCTTTCTTTGATCTTAGACTAACTTTTATTTTTTCTTTATTATAAGGATAAAAAAGAACTACTAAATCGGCTTCCTTTAAAGTTCTTAGAAGGTCAATTATGCCTTCTATATCCTCTTGAGAGGCACCATTAACCTTCATATCTTCTTCTTCAATAAAACTCCATCCTATGTTCCTGTATAATTGCAGTCTTAACAGAGCAATTCCCATTAATTTTAATGAAGCCATCCTTCTTTTTTCATAAATTTCTTTTGAGATTTTTGAAATATTAGCCCCTTTTTTTACGAGATCACTTGCTATTTTTAAAGACTTATAATTAGTATTAGAAAATTTAAAACTGCCAGTATCTGTTATTAATCCAGTAAGGATACATTCGGCAACATTTATGGAAATTTCATATCCTAATTTTTTAATAATATCAGAGATTATTTCAGTTACTGAAGCTGCTTTAGGGTTAACAATATTTATATTTCCAAAATTACTATTTGTTGGATGATGGTCTATGTTTATAAGGACTTTTACCTTTTCTGATATATCAAATTCTTCAGTAATTCTATTTTTGTCACTGGAGTCAAAAACTATTCCCACCTCATATTTTCTATCTATCTCTTTCACAATTTTTACCTCTTTTTTTAATAAAAACTCGTAAAAATAGGGAACAACCCCCGTCATATAAATTGTCGGATTTTTATTCAATTCTTCTAAAAAGTAGTAAAAGGCAAGAACTGATCCTATAGCATCTCCATCAGGATTTTGGTGAGTAAATAAAATAAAATCCTGATTCTCTTCAATTACTGTTTTTAACACTCTTAATGTCTTATTCCGAATATTCTTCATCTTCAAGTCCTAATTCTTTTAGTTTTCTCAAAATCCTATCACCTTTTTCAAGAGAATCGTCAAGTTCAAAGAATATCTCAGGAACAAATCTTATTCTTAAATCTTTTCCAAGCTCACTCCTTATAAAACCTTTTGCACTTTCTAAACCTTTCATGGTTTGTTTTTTTTCCTCTTCAGACCCATAGACACTTACGTATATATGAGCATATCTCAAATCCTTGCTCATTTTTACTCCTGTTATAACTAAAAAAGAAGAAATTCTTGGATCTTTTACTCTTCTAAGTAAAATCTCACTTACTTCTTGTCGTATTAGAGCACTTAATCTTTCTTGCCTTTGTCTCATTTCAATCACTCCCTGTTTCATAAGATGTCAATTTCGTAATCTATTAGTTCAGCCTCTTTTTGTTCCTCTATTAATTTTATTATCTCCGACATTACTTCATATATATGTTTTGATTCTGTAGAAACCATACTTATTCCAAGGACTAATTCATTCCATATCTCTTGAGAATCTACCTCTGCAATAGAAACATTAAATTTTGCTCTAACTCTATCCACAATACTTCTTTTGACCTTTCTTTTTTCCTTAAGCGAGAAGCTATCGGGTATGGATATGATGACTCTACAAACACCTATCAACATTTCTATTGAGTTTGTTGTAGAACATAAACTTCTAATATATCTCCAGGTTTAATATCACCAAAGTTTTCTAACCCAACCCCACATTCAAAGTTAGTTAATACCTCATTCACATCATCTTTAAATCTCTTAAGCGAAGCAATTCTTCCATCATATATTATTTTTCCATCTCTTATCAACCTAACCTTAGCATTTCTCTGGATTTTACCTTCTCTTACATAAACTCCTGCTACGGTTCCTACTTTTGGTACATTAAAGGTTGCTTTGACTTCGCC
This sequence comes from Dictyoglomus sp., assembly GCF_049968615.1. Taxonomy (NCBI): domain Bacteria; kingdom Pseudomonadati; phylum Dictyoglomota; class Dictyoglomia; order Dictyoglomales; family Dictyoglomaceae; genus Dictyoglomus; species Dictyoglomus sp. Next base: position 14,557 of record NZ_JBMFQK010000002.1, read on the forward strand.
TTTTCCAATTATTACTTCTTTAATTTGGGGTTCTTTAAGACCTTTAATATAATTCTGGAGATCTTCAATTATCTCATAAATTATTCTATAGGTTTTAGCTATGACTTTCTCTTTAGCTATTGCCTGTTGAGCTTTTGAGTCAGGTCTAACATTGAAACCTATTATTATCCCTTTTGAGGCTGAAGCAAGCATTACATCACTTTCTGTTATTCCGCCGACGCCTGAATGTATCACCTTTATGGTAATATCCTCTGTATGCATCTTATCAATAGTTTGCAATATTGCCTCTAAAGAACCTTGAGTATCCGCTTTAACAATAATAGGCAAAATTTTCTCTCCAAGTCCCCAAACTTCAATATTGGAAGTTTCTTTCTTTTGTTTTCTCTCCTCAAGAATTGCCTTTGCAACTTCTTCATTTTCTACAACTTCTAATATATCACCTGCTTGGGGCAATTCATCAAAACCTGAGACTTCTACTGGCCAGGAAGGAAGAGCTTCTTTTAGTGGTCTACCTTTATCATCAAACATAGTTCTTACTCTTCCCATTACATTTCCAGCTACAAATACATCCCTCAATCGGAGAGTTCCTTCTTGAATTATCACTGTAGCAACAGGACCTCTACCTTTATCCATTTTCGTTTCTATTATTGCTCCTTTTGCAGGTTTATCTGGATCTGCTTTTAGCTCTAATATATCTGCAAGTAGTAATATCATCTCTAAAAGCTGGTCTATTCCTTGCTTTCTCTTAGCAGAAATGGGAACCATTATAGTATCTCCACCCCATTCTTCAGGTATTAGTCCGTATTCTGATAATTGCTGCTTTACTCTTTCAGGATTTGCCTCTGGCTTATCTATCTTATTTATAGCAACAATTATAGGTACATTTGCCGCTTTAGCATGATTAATAGCTTCAATTGTTTGAGGCATAACCCCATCATCAGCAGCAACTACAAGAACTGCTATATCTGTAACTTGAGCTCCACGAGCTCTTAAAGCAGTAAAAGCTTCATGTCCTGGTGTATCAAGGAAGACTATTTTTCTTCCATTATGTTCTACCATTGATGCACCTATATGCTGCGTTATTCCTCCATGCTCTTTTTCTGCTACTTTTGTTTGTCTTATTGCATCAAGCAGTGTAGTTTTACCATGGTCTACGTGTCCCATTACTACTACCACAGGAGGACGTGATTTTAATCTTGCTTCTTCTTCGGGAGAAAGGATTTTCTTCTTTAAACTTACTTGTGGTTTTACTTCCTCAACTTTATAATCATGCTTCTTTGCTAATTCTTTTATGATATCTGGGTCGAGCATTTGATTTACATTGGCCAAAATTTTCATATTTAAAAGTTCCATTATAAGCTCCGTAGGAGATATAGAAAGAGCTTCTGCTAAGTCTTTTACCCTCATACTACCTTGTATTTTTAGAACTTTTTCCTTCTTCTCCTCTTTTGGTAGTTCTATAACTTCTACAGTTTCTTCTTGAACTTTTCTTTCTTCCTTTTCCACGGGGGGAGTTTCTGGTTTCTCGGCTTTTTCCTCTGTAATTTCGGTTTTTCCTAAAACAAGTTCTTTTACAATTTCTTCCACCTCTTCATCAATAACATTTAATGCTGACTTCACATTGACTCCTAAATCTGCTAATATCTTCAATAAGTCCTTATTATCAATTCCTAATTCTTTGCTTAATTCATATATTCTCTTTTTCATACTACCATCTCCCCCCGTTTTGTGATTTCTCTTTCTAATTCTTCTCTGATTCTTTCTAGATCTTCTTTAGAAATTTCGCACTTTAACGCGTGCGAAAAAGCTCTCTTTTTAATAGCAAGCTCAAGACATTCTATCTTTGGACATATATATGCTCCTCTACCCGAAGCTTTTCCTGTCGGATCATAAAAAATAGAATTATTTTCTCCACGAACTATCCTCAAGAGTTCCCTTTTAGGCTTTTTTTCTCCACATCCTATACACGTTCTTAAAGGAATATGTTTACCTTTACTCACTCTTCTCTACCACCTTTTCTTTTTCTTCCTTCTCTTTTGCATATTGTTCTGGAGTTCTTACATCAATTCTCCAAGATGTTAGTTTAACAGCTAACCTTACATTTTGTCCATCTTTCCCTATAGCAAGAGAAAATTGATCGGGAGGAACTATTACAATAGCTTTATGTTCGTCTTCTCTTATCTCTACGGAAAGGGGTTTTGCAGGACTAAGACTTCTTGCAACAAATTCTGCAGGATCTTTACTCCATAGCACAATATCTATCTTTTCTCCATTTAGCTCATTAATAATATTCTGAATTCTAACCCCTTTATACCCTACGCATGCTCCAATTGGATCAACTTCTGGAAGATGAGAATAAACTGCAACTTTAGACCTCATTCCAGGCTCTCGAGCTATGCTTACAATTTCTACTGTACCCTCCCTAATTTCTGGAACTTCTAATTCAAAGAGTCTTTTTAGAAATCCAGGATGACTTCTGGAAAGGATTACTAACGGATCTTTTGTGGTTTTTCTTACTTCCAAAAGGTATGCCCTAAGTCTTCTTCCAATCCAGTATTCTTCTCCTGGAATTTGCTCTTTTACAGGAAGGATTGCCTCAATGTCAGGAAAACGTACATATACATTTCCCTTTTCTACTCTTACCACTGTGCCATTAACTAGTTCTCCTTCTTTTGCTTTATATTTTTCATAAAGAATTTTTCTTTCAGCCTCTTTGAGGCTTTGCATTATAACTTGTTTTGCCACTTGAACCGCTATTCTACCAAATTCTTGTGGTTCTATCTCTATTTCTATTTCATCTCCAATTTTGGCATCGGGCTTTAAACTTTTAGCTTCTTCAAGGCTTATTTCTGAAATATTGTCATTAACCTTCTCAACTACCTTTTTAACCACATAAATATTTATTTCTTGTTTATTAAAATTAATCTCTACCCTTGCTCCTTTACTGGTACCATATGCCTTCTTAAAAGCAGAGAGCAAAGCCTTTCTTAAAGCTTCTAAAACCACATTTTTATCGAGTTTTTTTTCTGTAATTATTTGCTCTAATACAACCCAAAAATCTTCTCTTAACTTCATAAGATATCATCCTCCTTAAAATTCTACAATAAGCAGAGCCTTCTTTATTTTTTCGATTGGAATAACCATAAGAGAATCATCAACTTTTAAGGTAACATTCTTTTCGTCAACCTTAAATATTTTCCCTTCTACTTTCTTCTTACCTTCAATTTCTTCTAATAGTGTAATATTTACTTTTTCTCCAATATGTCTTTCAAAATCTCTCTTTCTTTTTAATGGTCTATCTAATCCAGGAGATGAGACCTCAAGAATGTAAGAATGAGGAATTGGATCTTTTATATCTAATTCTTTACTTATTTTCTCACTGATATAGGCACAATCTTCCACTGTAACTCCACCAACCTTATCAATATATACCCTTAGAACCCAACCATGAGGTTCCCTTCTATATTCAAGATCTACAAGTTCGTAAGAGTACTTCTCACAGATTGGCTCCACAATATCTTTTAATTTTTTAAGTAGCTCCATATATATTTGATCTTTCATTTTTCCTCATCTCCTATTCCTATTAAAAATAAAAAGTGGGTTTTCCCACTTTTTATACCAAAAATTTTCTTTAAAACTTTAAATTTACTGATATAAGTATACCCTAAATGTTAATAAAAAGCAATAAAAATTTTACAAAAAATTAAAAATCTAACCATCACTACTAAAAATTTCCTTAGGAACTTCATAAAGCTCAATAATCTTCATTTTAGAGAGTAATTTCAAAAAAGATAAAAGTTCTAAGTTGTGGGTATCATATCCCATCTTTTGAGCATAACTTTTATATTCTTGAAAAAATTCAGTAATAGTTGACTTAGGAGCTAATATCCTTTGGCAAAGAAGCAAAATTTCCCGCGGATTTCCTATAGCAATTATTGGGAGATCTAATTTATCTATACTATCATCTTTTTTCCATACGTATACAACATAAATAGGGAAATTGGTCAATTTTTAGTACCATCTCCTTTAAAATAATTTTAAAGAAAGTATACCATAAATTAAAATTCATTAAAATAGTATTGTAAACCCTTATTCTTCGTGGTATACTTTTTTCTGAATGTTTTAAAACTCACCCTTCTGGATTCTCTTGGCGGTGCTTCTTAATGAAGTCCCAAGAGAAGATGAAAGAAGGGGAGGAAAAAACCAAAATGGAGGTGTGATATGGCACATATTTTAATGAAACAACTCTTAGAGGCTGGTGTACACTTTGGGCATCAAACCAAGAGATGGTGCCCTAAAATGAAAGAGTATATTTTTTCGGAGAGAAATGGTATTCACATCATTGATTTACAAAAAACCTTAGTTAAGCTTGAAGAAGCTTATGAGTTTGCTAAGGAACAGGCAAAAGAAGGAAAGACTTTTCTCTTTGTAGGGACTAAAAAGCAAGCTCAACAAACTATTGAGGAAGAAGCTAAAAGGTGTGGGGCTTTCTACGTTAATCAAAGATGGTTAGGAGGTATGTTAACAAACTTTACCACCATAAAATCCCGTATTGATTACATGATAAAACTTGAAGAACTAAAGAATAATGGTTACTTTGATAAACTGCCTAAAAAGCAGGCAAATAGGCTTAATAGAGAATTGGAAAAGTTAATAAAAGTATTCGATGGTTTAAGGGGTATAGAGAGAATCCCAGATGTTTTATACATAGTAGATCCTAAAAGAGAAGAGATTGCTGTAAAAGAGGCTAATAAACTTGGTATACCAATTATAGCTATTGTTGATACTAATTGTGATCCTGAGTTGATTACTTATCCAATTCCCGGAAACGACGATGCGATAAGATCAATTAAACTTATTACTTCCAAAATAGCTGATGCTATTTTAGAGGGAAGAGAATTAAGAGAAAAAGAAGCAGATTTACAGCTTAAAGATGAGGATCTCCAATCAGAGATATCATAATTTCAGGAGGTTGAAGCGATATGGAAATTACTATTGAAATGATAAAAGAACTGAGAGAGAGAACAGGCGCAGGTGTTATGGAGGCTAAGAAAGCCTTAGAAGAAGCTAATGGAGATATGGAGAAGGCAGTTACAATTCTAAGAGAAAAGGGTGTTATAAAAGCTGCTAAAAAGGCAGGTCGTGTTGCAAAAGAAGGTATAATTGAGGCTTATATACATACGGGAGATAAATTAGGAGTTTTAGTAGAAATCAATTGTGAGACAGATTTTGTTGCAAGAACCGATGAATTTAGAAAACTTGCAAAAGATATTGCCTTACAAATTGCAGGGATGAATCCTCAATATGTGAGTAAGGAAGATGTACCCCCCGAGGTTATAGAAAAGGAAAAGGAAATATATAGAACTCAGCTGAGGAATGAAGGCAAACCTGAGCACGTAATAGAAAAAATAATTGAAGGAAAGTTAGAAAAGTTTTACGAAGAGGTTTGTCTATTAGAACAACCTTTTGTTAGAAACCCAGAAATAAAAGTTAAAGACTTAATAACGGAAGCCATATCTAAATTAGGAGAAAATATAGTAGTAAGAAGATTTGCTCGTTTTGTAGTAGGGGAAGAGTGATATGGAGCCGAAGTACAAACGTATTCTTTTAAAAATTAGTGGAGAGTCCTTTAGTGGAGAACAAGGCTTTGGTTTAAATCCAGATTGTATAAGGAGTATTGCTGAAGATATTAAAGAAGTTCACGATCTTGGAGTTGAAATAGGAGTTGTTGTTGGAGGGGGAAATTTTTTTAGGGGTAGAGAGAGTAAAATCTTGGGAATAGATAGGGTTACAGCAGATTACATGGGCATGCTTGCAACCACAATAAATGCTCTTGCTCTCCAAGATATGCTAGAAAAGATGGGAGTAATTACTAGAGTACAAACAGGGATTGAGATGAGGCAAATAGCAGAGCCTTTTATAAGGCGAAGAGCAATAAGACACTTAGAAAAAGGTAGAGTAGTTATATTTGCTGCAGGAACAGGAAATCCATTCTTCTCTACCGATACAGCAGCAGCTTTAAGAGCTGCAGAGATAAAAGCAGAAGTTATTTTAAAAGAAACAAAAGTTGATGGGGTTTATAATAAAGATCCACTAAAATATCCTGACGCCGAAAAGTTTGAGACTATTGAGCCTATCGAATTTTTAAAATTGAGGCTTCAAGCTCTCGATGCAACAGCGGTTTCTTTATGTATGGACAATAAAATACCTATTATTGTTTTTAATATGTCCGTTAGAGGAAACCTTAAAAGGGTCATTTTAGGAGAAAAAGTGGGAACTTATATTGGGGATGTGGAAATTATTCCGGATAAGGGGGGAGAAAATGGGTAAGGAACACTTTAAAGAGATAGAAGAAAAGATGAAAAAAGCTGTGGAGGTTGTTAAAAAAGAGTTTCAGAACATAAGAACAGGGAAACCGTCGGTTGGCATATTTGATGAGATAAAAGTTTCTTATTATGGAAATATGATGCCGTTAAATCAAGTAGCAACTTTAAAGGTTGCGGAAGGTAGAACAGTATTAATTCAACCATGGGACAAAAGTATTATTGGAGAAATTGAAAAAGCAATTCTTAAGTCCGAGTTAGGGTTAACTCCACAAAATGATGGTCAAGTTATTAGGGTGGTATTTCCACCTTTAACAGAAGAAAGAAGAAAAGAGCTTGTGAAAATAGTACATAAAGAAGCCGAAACAGGAAGGGTTGCTATAAGAAATATCCGTAGAGATTATTTAGAAATATTCAAGAAGGAAAAACAAGAAGGTAAAATTTCAGAAGATGAATTTTATAGACTTCAAGAGGAACTACAAAAAATCACTGATAAGTTTATAGAGGAAATAGAAAAGTTAATTGAAATGAAGGAAAAGGAAATTATGGAAGTATGAAGACTTATATTGGTATGAGGTTCAAAGATGTGATGAAAGAATTACCAAAAAATAAGGTTGAGTATGAACTAAATTATATCTCAAATTCTAATGAGGCTTTTGGTGATCTGAGAATTGTCTCTGAAAGATACGATGGAGAAAAATGGTTTTTTATTCTTTCCTATGAAAATTATGAAGAAAGAGAAATAAAGCATGAAAGAGATAGAAGTTCCAAAAGAGAAATTACCTAAACACATAGCTTTCATAATGGATGGAAACGGTAGATGGGCAAAAGAAAGAAACCTTCCAAGATTAATAGGACATCGAGAGGGGGCTTTAGTGGTCGAGAAAATTTCTGAAATAGCTTTTAATTGGGGGATTAATTATTTGACTTTTTTTGCCTTTTCTACGGAGAACTGGAGGAGACCAAGAGAAGAAGTTGAAGGGTTAATGCAACTTCTTGATGAAAGTATAGATAAATTCAAGGATAAGCTTGTGAAAAATAAAATAAGGTTAAAAGTAATAGGAAATTTGGATGAACTACCAACTTATCTCCAAAGAAGAATCAATTATGTGGTTGAGGAAACAAAGAATGGTGAAGATAAAGTTTTAACTGTTGCTCTTAATTACGGTGGAAGATGGGATATTTTAGAAGCAGTAAAAAAGATTGCATTACAGGTAAAGGAGAATAATTTAAAAATTGAGGATGTAAATGAAAACTTATTTTCATCTTTTTTATCTACTTATGATTTACCAGAACCAGATCTTTTAATAAGAACCAGTGGAGAGTATAGGATAAGTAATTTCCTTCTTTGGCAAATAGCTTATACCGAATTGTGGTTCACCCCCAAGTATTGGCCTGATTTTAATGAAGAAGATTTAAGAATGGCTTGTTTGGATTTTGCTAAAAGAAAAAGAAGATTTGGTGGATTAGAAAATAATGCTTAAGAGAATATTAACAGCACTCTGGGGAATTCCTTTAATACTTTGGTATATTTATTTAGGGGATCAGGTATTTTTTATTTTGGTAGAAATTATAGCCTGTTTTGGGTTATACGAATTTTATAATCTTCTTGAAAAAAAGGGACATAAAACCTTAAAATTAGAAGGCATAATTGCTGGTTTTTTGTACCTTCTCTTTTTATACTTAGAAACTCGATGGGCAATGAGAATTTTTCTTCCATTGCTAATTCTTTCAATTTTAATTTACGAACTTATAAAAAAAGAACACTCTATAATAGAGATTTCACTAACCTTTTTAGGTTTTTTCTATATACCTCTCTTATTAGGGTATTTAATTATCTTACGAAACTTACCCTTAGGGAAACAGCTTACTTATTTAATAATATTAATCACATGGATCAGTGATTCGGCTGCTTTTTTTGTTGGAAAATTTTTTGGAAAGCATAAACTTGCTCCTTCCATAAGTCCTAACAAGACCATAGAGGGTAGTTTAGCTGCGATTATTTCGTCGGCAATTGTGGCTTTGATTTTTGGAGGTATATATTATGAAAGATATTTCTTACCTGCTATTCTTGGGGTCACCCTTGGAATAATGGGACAACTTGGCGATCTTGTAGAGTCTATGTTGAAAAGGGAAATTGGTACTAAGGATTCTTCTTCTCTTTTACCAGGGCATGGGGGAATTTTGGACAGATTTGATAGTCTAATGTTTATAGCTCCAACAACTTATTATATGCTTTATATATTAAAGCTATTATGAGAAAGAGGATAATCATATTTGGAGCAACTGGCTCAATAGGGACGCAAACCCTTGAAATTATAGACAAAAATAAAGATAAATTTGAACTCATAGGAGTAGCCTCAAAGGGTAACGTTGACAAATTAAAAGCAATTGCAGAAAAATTCAAGGTACCTTATGTTGCCCTATTTGACAATAAGCCTTTTTCTTTATCTTATAATGCAAAGACTTTTTATGGTAAAGAAGGATTAGAACAACTTGCAAACTTAGATTCAGATCTTGTAATAATGTCTATTTCAGGTATAGAAGCAGTTTATCCTTTGAAAATTTCCATAGAGAGAGGTGCAAATATTGCTATTGCTACTAAGGAGATTGTTGTGGCATGCGGGGATTTAATAAAAAAGTGGTTAAAAAAATCAAAGTCAAAACTTATACCTATAGACAGCGAGCATAGTGCTTTATTTCAATTGATAAACTCTTTTAGGAAGAAGAATATTGAAAAAATAATTTTAACAGCATCAGGAGGTCCTTTTTGGAATAAGTCAAGAGAAGAAATGGAAAAAACTAAGTTAGAAGAAGTATTGAAACATCCTACCTGGAAAATGGGATACAAAACTACTATTGATTCTGCTAATTTAGTAAATAAAGGTTTAGAGGTAATTGAAGCTCATTTCTTCTTTAATTTTGATTATAACTCTATTAAAGTAATGATTCATCCTCAAAGTATTGTACATGGTATGATAGAGCTTGTGGATGGCTCTATTATAGCCCAAATGGCATATCCAGACATGAGGATACCAATACAGTACGCCTTATTCTATCCTCAAAGACCCAAAATAAAATGGAGTCCTTTTGATTTAAAGAACCAGAAACTTGAATTTTACGATGTGGATTATGATAAGTTTCCCGCTTTACAACTGGCTTATGAAGTGGGTAAGAAAGGAGGAGTCTATCCTGCTATATTTGCTATATCTGATGAAGTTTTGGTGGAACTTTTTATAAAGGGTATTATTAATTTTAAAGACATAGTGTCTTTCATCAAATATGCATTAGAGTCCTGGAAAGAATTTAAAGAAATTGAAAATCTTGAACAAATTGAATACATTAAAAACTGGATCAAAAATCTAATAAAGCAAAAGGTGGGGTATAACCTATGAGAAAATGGAAAATGATAAAAAAAATAGAAGTTAAGGAAGATGGAAGATTGATGTATTATTATGATTTTGAATTAGAAGGAGAGATAGAAGATGAGCAGTGAATTACGCTGGCATCCATTTTTAAAAGAATGGGTAATAGTTGCTGGCAAAGTACAAGAGAGACCTGTTCTTCCTGCAAGAAATGCTTGCCCTCTGTGTTATGGTGGAATAGAGGTACCAAAGCCCTTTGACATAGCAGTTTTTGAAAATAGATATCCCTCTTTGACCAAGGAAACTCCTGACATTACTGAATGGGAAGATGAGATATACAAAGTAAAAGGTGGTAAGGGAGTTTGTGAAGTAGTCTTATACACTATGGATCACGATTCCTCTATGTCCAGAATGCCTCTTGAACAAATAGAGAAACTGATACTAGTTTGGGAAGATAGATATAAGGATTTGGGAAGCTTAGACTTTATTCAGTATGTTCTTATATTTGAGAATAGGGGAGAGATAGTAGGCGTAAGTTTACATCATCCTCATGGTCAGATTTACGCTTTTCCCTTTATACCTCCTATAATTGAGAAGGAACTAAAAGCCACTAATGAATTTTATGAAGAGTACAAAAAATGTCTATTTTGCTCTATTTTAGAAAAGGAGCTAAAGGAAGAAAAAAGAATTGTGTATGAAAATAAGTATTTTACAGCATTTATGCCTTTTTATGGTAAATATCCCTTTGAACTCCACATATATTCCAAACGACATTTAGGTTCTCTCACCGAGATGACCTATGCTGAAAAGATGTACCTTGCTGAGATTATTCAAAAAATAACAAAAGCTTATGATAATGTCTATGGCTTTAATTTTTCGTACATGATGGTATTTCATCAAAAACCCGTTAAAGGGGATTATCCTAATTATCATTTTCATGTAGAGTTTTACTCTCTTCATAGAGCAAAAGATAAGATAAAATATCTTGCAAGCGTAGAATCTGGAGCTGGAACCTTTATAAATCCTTTACCACCTGAAGAATCGGCCGAACTTATGAGAGAAAGTTTGAGGAGGATTTCTAAAAATGAGAAGTAACTTCGAAAAAATTTTTGGAAGTAAAGAAGGTTTTAGGGTTTTTAGGGCTCCGGGTAGAGTGAATTTAATAGGTGAACATACTGATTATCATTATGGTTTTGTTCTGCCCATAAGCATAAATAAGTTTTTTTATTTCTACCTGAAGAGAAATACAGAGAATAAATTTAGAGTTTTCTCAGAAAACTTTAATGATTATTTTGAGTTTGATTATTCGGATTTGATTTTTAATAAAGAAAAACCCTGGGTAAACTACCTTATGGGTGTGATAAACGAGATAAGAAAAATAAAAGGAGAAATTCCTTACTTTGATGCCTATTTATATGGAGAGATTCCTATGGGAGCAGGCTTATCAAGTTCAGCTGCTTATGAAGTTTCAGTTGCTTATGGAATTTCTGAATACTTTAATTTAAATATTGAGAAAAAAGAGATAGCAAAACTTTCTCAGAGAGCAGAAAATAACTTTGTAGGAGCACCTTGTGGCATTATGGATCAGTTTATTGCAACTTTTGGAAGAGAAAATACTGCTCTTTTAATCGATACTTTAACTCTGGATTATGAACACATTCCCTTTGATATAAAAAGTAAAGAATTGAGACTCGCAGTAGTGGACACCAAGGTAAAACATTCCATAGCAGGAGAAGGTTATTCTACAAGAAGAAGAGAGGGAGAAGAGGCTCTGAAAATGCTACAAAAACACTTAAATATAAACTCATTGAGAGAACTTGATGAAAAAGCTTTTGAGCTTTCTCAAGAAATTCTACCCTCCCCATTGAAAGAGAGAGTTGCCCACGTCTATAACGAAAACAAAAGGGTTCTAAATTTTGTAAATGACTTGAAAAATAATAAATGGGAAAATCTACCCAAATATATGTTAGACTCTCACTTAAGCTTAAAAAATTTATATGAGGTAACCTGCGAAGAATTAGATTTCTTAGTTGAAAAAGCTCTTGAGTATGGCGCTTTCGCATCTCGAATGACGGGAGGAGGTTTTGGAGGTTCCACTATAAACCTTGTACCAGAAACCATTATTGAGGAATGGATAGGGAAGATTACTACAAGTTATGAAAAAAAATTTGGGTTTAAGCCGGATATTTTAATATTGGAGACTTCTAATGGAGTGCGGGAGGTTTAAGCCTCCCGCACTTTCATTATTCCATACTCTATACTTTGGACTAGAGATTCCCAACTTGCCTCAATAATGTTTGTAGAGACCCCAACGGTACTCCAAGTATCACCTTTGTCATTAGTAGAGTCAATCAATACTCTAACTTTTGCAGCTGTACCTGCATTACCATTGATTACTCTTACTTTGAAGTCAGAGAGATGAATGTTCTTTAATTCAGGATAAAATTCAATTAGAGCTTTTCTTAAAGCCTGATCTAAGGCATGGACAGGACCATCTCCTTCGGCAGCTACATGAACAATCTGATCTTTTACATTAAGTTTTAAAGTTGCCTCAGTTATTGTTTCGCCAGAGTCTCCTATCTTTTCAATTAAAACCCTTAAGCTTATTAAGTCAAACAATTTTGTCTCCTGACCTAAAAGATGCCTTACTAGAAGCTCAAAAGAAGCTTCTGCTCCTTCAAAATAATAACCTTCATTCTCTAAGTGAGTAATTTTATCTAAGATCAATTTTGCCAAAGGAGAATCTCTGTCAAGATCTATATTAAATTCCTTCACCTTTGATACTATGGTGCTTGTTCCAGAAAGTTCAGAAACAAGTATTCTTCTTTTATTTCCTACTTTAGCAGGATCTATATGCTCATAAGATTTAGGATTTTTAAGAACAGCATTCACATGAACCCCACCTTTATGGGCAAAGGCACTTCTTCCCACAAATGGCGAAGAGGGATCAGGAGGTAAGTTAGCAATCTCAGAGACCCAATTAGCAAGGTCCGTAAGTTGAGAAAGCTTTTCTTCCGGTACAACTTCAATATTCATTTTCAATTGAAGAATAGGTATTATAGTACACAGGTTTGCATTTCCACACCTTTCTCCATATCCATTTATAGTGCCTTGAACTTGTGTTGCCCCTTTTTTTACCGAGACTATAGAATTTGCTACTGCAAGTCCCGAATCATTATGGGCATGTATTCCTATAGGTTTTTTAATCCTTTCCATTACCTTCTCCAAGATCTCTTCCACTTCCCAAGGAAGCGTACCACCATTGGTATCTGCAAGTACAATCCAGTCAGCACCACCCTCTGATGCAGCCTCAAGGGTTGAGAGAGCATACTCAGGATCGGCTTTATACCCGTCAAAAAAATGCTCTGCGTCGTATATTACCTCTTTTCCAAAACTTTTTAGATATTTTACAGAGTCATAAATCATTTTTAGATTATTCTCCAAAGTTGTTCTCAACACCTCTGTTACATGTAAAGTCCAACTTTTTCCAAAGATAGTTACTACAGGTGTATCACTATCAAGAAGAGCTTTTAGATTGGCATCATCTTCTGGCAATACTTGAGCTCTCCTTGTACTCCCAAAGGCTGCTATTTTAGCATGTCTTAAGGGAACTTCTTTTATCCTCTTGAAGAAATTTAAATCCTTAGGATTAGATCCTGGCCATCCTCCCTCAATATAATCTATCCCAAATTCGTCAAGCTTTTGGGCTATTCTTATCTTATCTTCAAGAGAAAATGAAATTCTCTCACTTTGGGCACCATCTCTTAGAGTGGTATCATAAAAAAAAACTTTCTTCATTAATATTAAGCACCTCCCTCGATTACACTACATATTAGATCTCCCATTTCCTCGGTTGTTACCATTTTTTGAGCATAGGGATTGTTAGCATAGAGATCTTTTGTAAAATAACCAAGACTTAATACTTTTCTTACAGACTTTTCTATAAGTTTTGCTTCCTCCTCAAGATCAAAAGAATATCTGAACATTAAAGCTACAGACAAAATAGTAGCAATGGGATTTGCTACGTTTTGACCCGCTATATCTGGAGCTGAACCATGAATAGGCTCATACAATCCCTTTTTGGTTTCTCCAAGACTTGCAGAAGGCAACATTCCAATAGAACCTGTAATCACTGCAGCTTCATCACTCAATATATCTCCAAAAGTATTTTCCGTAAGAATCACATCAAATTGCTTAGGATTTCTCACTATTTGCATAGCACAGTTATCCACATACATATGTTCGAGAGCTACATCAGGATATTCTTTAGCCACTTCTTCCACAATTTTTCTCCATAGTCTTGAGCATTCAAGGATATTTGCTTTATCAACAGAGGTCACTTTCTTTTTTCTTTTTTGGGCCATCTTAAAGGCGACATGTGCTATTCTTCTAATCTCAGAAGTCCTATATATCATGGTATCAATAGCAATTTCTTCACCATTTTCTATTCTGGTTTCCTTAGGTTTTCCAAAATATAGACCTCCAGTAAGTTCTCTTACAATTATAAAATCAACTCCCTTTAAGTATTCTTCTTTAATTGGAGAGGAAAAAATCAATTCATCAAAAATAGAAATTGGCCTTAGGTTGGCAAAAAGATTAAATCCTGATCTTAATTTTAACAATGCTTTTTCAGGTCTTTTGTCTCCAGGAAGGTTATCCCACTTTGGTCCTCCAACAGCACCTAATAATATTGAATCACTCTCTTCGCATATTTTCCAGGTTTCTTCGGGAAGGGGGTCTCCAAATTTATCTATGGCGGCACCTCCTACAATACCTTCTTTTATTTCTACCTGATGGTGGAACTTTTTAGAAAGCACGTTTATTACTTTTATTGCTTGTTTTACCACTTCAGGACCTATACCATCACCAGGAAGTACAGCTATCTTTACCCTCATAAACTACCTCCTTTTACCCTCTCCCTTGCAAAATTAATCAATCCACCCTTTTTTATTATCTCTTGAATAAGGGGAGGGAAGGGGAAAGTGGTAAAAGTTTCCCCTGTAGTTAAATTTTTGAGAACACCTTTATCAAAATCTACTTCTAACTCATCCCCCTCATTAATCCTATCTACTGCTTCTGAAATCTCAAGTATAGGAAGTCCTATGTTTATAGCATTCCTATAAAAGATTCTTGCAAAAGACTTTGCAATTATACACTTCACCCCTGAAGCTTTTATAGCTATGGGTGCATGTTCCCTTGAAGATCCACAACCAAAATTTTCTCCTACTACAAGAATATCTTTTTCTTTTACTTTCTCTTTAAAATTTAAGTCCAAATCTTCCATACAATGTTCTGCAAGTTCTTTTGGATCCGTAGTATTCAAATATCTTGCAGGAATAATAACATCAGTATCTATATTGTCTCCATACTTTAATGCTTTACCCTTATATATCATCATTCCTTCACCTCCACTTCCCAAGGAGCAGCTATTCTTCCTAAAATAGCTGAGGCTGCTGCAACTGCAGGATTTGATAAATAAACCTCACTCTTTGGGTGTCCCATTCTTCCCACAAAATTTCTATTGGTTGTAGCTACTGCCTTCTCTCCCTCTGCTAAAACTCCTAAATGACCTCCCAAACATGGACCACAACTTGGAGGAGTTATGGAGGCTCCTACCTCAAGGAATATTTCTATTAAACCCTCCTTTAATGCTTGCATATATACATTAGGAGTAGCAGGAGTTACTATTAATCTCACATCCTTATGAACTTTATGTCCTTTTAAGATTTTTGCTGCAAGTCTTAGGTCTTCAATTCTTCCATTAGTGCATGATCCTATATATACTTGATCAATATAGATATCTTTCCCTATATCAGAGATCTTTTTAATATTACTAGGAAGATGAGGAAAAGCAACAATAGGCTCCAAATTTGTAACATCCCACTCATAGATTTCTTTATAATGAGCGTCCTCATCACTCTTATATACTTTAAAGTTTCTCTTAGCTCTATTCCTTACATACTCCAAGGTGATTTCATCAGGCTCAATTATTCCATTTTTAGCTCCCGCCTCTATAGCCATATTACATATAGTTAACCTATCGGACATAGATAAATTCCTTATTACCTCACCAGTAAACTCCATAGCTTTATACCTTGCGCCATCCACTCCTATTTGTCCAATGGTATAAAGTATTAGATCTTTACCTGTAACCCACTGAGAAAGTTTTCCATAATACACAAATTTTATGCTTTCAGGCACTTTTAACCATATTTCTCCCGTTGCCATCGCATAAGCAAGGTCCGTACTTCCAACACCAGTAGAAAAGGCACCAAGGGCACCATAGGTACAAGTGTGGGAGTCAGCGCCAATTATAGCATCTCCAGGAAGGACTAAGCCTTCTTCAGGAAGCAATGCATGTTCTATTCCTACTCTACCTACTTCGTAGTAGTATTTTATACCTTGCTTTTTAGCAAATTCCCTCAGTATTTTACTTTGCATAGCTGATTTTATATCTTTATTTGGCGTAGAATGATCAGGTACTAATGCTATTTTCTCATTATCAAAAACCTTTTCCACTCCAATTTTTTCAAATTCCTTTATAGCAAGGGGACCAGTTATATCATTAGCTAATAGAAAATCTAATTTAACAAATATCAATTCACCAGGAAATACTTCTTTTTTGCTTGAATGATCAGCCAATATTTTTTCTGTAATAGTCATTCCCATGGATCCATTTCCTCCTTTTAATCTTTTCCTTTTAACATTACCAATTGATTTAATGCCCTTAAGTAAGCCAAAGCACTTGCCTCAATAACATCAGTACTGGTGGCTCTCCCTACATATATGTTCCCATCCTTATCAGATAATTTCACCATAGCTTCTCCCAGTGCATCGGTTCCACCAGTCACAGATTTTAAAGAGAAGTCTTCAAGAGAGTGGGGAACTTTAACTGCCTTTGTTATAGCTTTATAAACTGCATCTACAGGCCCATTACCAATTTCTACAGTTTTTATTTCTTCTCCATTCTCAGAAATTATTATAGTTGCAGTAGGTACAATACCAATTCCACTTACTACTTGTAAATGACGCAATTTATAATACTCAGGTATTATTCTTATTTGATTGGATACTAAAGCTTCTATATCTTTATCAGTAATTTCCTTTTTCTTATCAGCAAGTTCTTTAAATCTTCTAAAAGCCTCTTCTAATTGATCAGGAGGTAAAGAATATCCAAGCTCTTGCAGTCTTTTTTCAAAGGCATGTTTGCCCGAATGTTTTCCAAGAACAATTTTGCTCTCAGGAATTCCAATAGTTTTTGGATCAATTATTTCATAGGTACTTGGATCTTGAATTACCCCATGTTGGTGTATTCCTGATTCATGAGCAAAAGCATTTTCACCTACAATTGCTTTATTGGGTTGTATAGGTATGCCTGTGAGATTACTCACTAACTTGCTTGTTTTATATATCTCTTCGGTTTTTATACTAACCTCAAAGGGAAGTCTTCTTACTTTTATTGCCATAACAATCTCTTCCATAGCTGCATTTCCAGCCCTTTCGCCAAGTCCATTTACGGTACACTCTACCTGCTCAGCTCCGTTTACTATAGCAGAGAGAGAATTAGCAGTAGCTAAACCCAAGTCATTATGACAATGAACACTCACTCTAGCTTTGTCAATGTTTCTGATGTTTTCTTTTAACCTCCTTATCAATTCCCCAAATTCCCAGGGTAGGGCATAACCAACCGTATCTGGCACATTAATGACTGTTGCTCCTGCTTCAATAACTGCCTCAAAGATTTTTACTAAAAAATTAAAGTCGCTTCTTACTGCATCTTCCGCAGAAAATTCCACATCGCTGCAATATCTTTTTGCATATTTTACTGCAGAGACCGCTTGCTCTAAAACTTCATCACGGGTTTTCTTTAATTTTTTCTCAATATGAATATCAGAAGTAGCAATGAAAGTATGGATTCTTGGAGACTCAGAATATTTTATAGCTTCCCAGGCTCTGTCAATATCCATAGGAATTGCTCTTGCTAAGGCTGCAATAATAGGTCCCTTTACCTTTTCCGCAATGTTTTTGACTGCCTCAAATTCACCAGGAGAAGCAATAGGAAATCCCGCCTCAATAATATCTACATTAAGTTTTGCAAGTTGTTTTGCGATCTCTAATTTTTCTTCTTTATTCAGGTTTACCCCAGGTGTTTGCTCTCCGTCTCTTAAAGTAGTATCAAAGATATACAACTTACCCATCAAAATCACCACCCTATTTCTTAGGTTTTAACCAGGGCATCATTTCTCTTAAAACCTTTCCAACCTTTTCTATAAGATGATCTTCATCTTTTTTCAATAGAGCATTAAAAACAGGTCTTCCGACCTGATTCTCTAATATCCATTCTTTAGCAAATTGTCCGCTCTGAATTTCGTTTAATATTTTCCTCATCTCTTTCTTTGTTTCTTCATTTACGATCCTTGGACCTCTAGTAATATCTCCATATTTTGCCGTATCAGAAATAGCTTTCCTCATAAAACTTATTCCACCTTGGTTTATTAAATCTACAATGAGTTTCATTTCATGGAGACACTCATAATAAGCCACCTCTGGTTGATAACCTGCTTCTACCAAAGTTTCAAAACCAGCTTTTATGAGGGCTGTCACCCCACCACAAAGTACCACTTGTTCTCCAAAGAGGTCAGTTTCAGTTTCCTCCTTAAAAGTAGTCTCCAGAACTCCAGCTCGAGTTGCACCAATTCCCTTAGCATAAGCTAAAGCTATATCTCTACATTTTTGAGTATAATCTTGATACACAGCAAAAAGGGCAGGGACTCCTTTCCCTTCTACATATAAATCTCTTACTAACGGTCCAGGGCCCTTAGGGGCTACCATAAATACATCTACAAATGGGGGTGGTACTATTTGAGAAAAGTGAATGTTAAAACCATGAGCAAAACCTAATGCTTGATTTGGTCTCAAATAGGGGAGAACCTTTTCTTTATAAATTGTAGGCTGTTCAGTATCTGGTATTAGGAACATTAAAACATCAGATTTTTGAACGGCATCCTCTATTTTTTCTACCGTCATACCTTCTTCAAGAGCTCTTTTCCAGGACTCTCCATTAGGTCTTACTGCGACTATAACCTTTATTCCACTATCTCTTAAATTTAAGGCATGGGCTCTTCCTTGACTTCCATATCCTATAATGGTGACAATTTTATCCTTTAAGGCCTCAAGACTAACTTCTGTGTCATGATACACTTTTGCCATTTTTAAACCCTCCCTAATTAATAGAGTTTTAATCCTCTCTCCATAACGATCTTTCCTGTTCTTACCATCTCTTTAATCCCATAAGGTTCTAAATTCTTTTTAAAAGCGTCAATTTTCTCGCTATCACCTGTAATTTCAATTATCAAATCCTTATCACTAACATCTATAATGTTGGCTCTAAAAATTTCTACAAGATCAATTATCGCTCTTCTCGTGGTAGCATCGGATTTAACCCTAATCAGAGCCAACTCTCTCTCCACTACAGGAACTCCAGTAAAATCATTAACTTTAACTACTTCAATTAACTTGTAGGCTTGTTTTGTGATTTGTTCTAATACTTTTTCATCACCCTTAACTACAAGGGTTATTCTTGAAAGGTGAGGAACTTCAGTAGTATTTACTGCAAGACTCTCAATGTTATATCCTCTTCTACTAAATAAACCAGCTATTCTTGCGAGTACTCCTGGTTTGTTTTCCACAATTAAGGAAAGGGTATGTTGCATAATATCGCCTCCTCTAATCAATAAGCATTTTGTCAATAGACCCGCCTGCAGGAATCATAGGAAATACATTTTCTTCTCTATTAACTTGGATGTCTACTATTACAGGGGAATCATTAATATTTAATGCCCATTCAATGGCTTCATCTAATTCTTCTATTTTTTCAACTCTTCTTCCGTATGCTCCATAAGCCTCTGCGAGTTTTTCAAAATTAGGAGCAACATCAAGAAGAGTACAAGAATATCTTTTTTCATAAAATAATTCTTGCCATTGTCTTACCATACCAAGGCAACTGTTATTAAGAATAAAAATCTTAACTGGAAGTCTCTCTGAGGCTGCTGTGGCGAGCTCCTGAATATTCATCTGAATACTTCCATCTCCAGCAATATCAATAACAATTTTATCTCTATTACCAATTTGTGCTCCAATAGCCGCTGGAAATCCAAACCCCATAGTGCCAAGTCCGCCAGATGTTATAAATTGTCTTGGCCTTTTCACTTTATAATATTGAGCAGCCCACATTTGATTTTGTCCTACTTCTGTTACTACTATAGCTTCGCCCTTGGTAAGTTCATATATTCTTTCTATAACATATTGAGGTTTGATTATATCATTACTCATTCTATATCTTAATGGATATTTGGTTTTCCATTCCTTTATTTTCTCCCACCACATAGCATTTATCTTTGGTTCAACCACTTCTACAAGTCTTTCTAGAGCTCTCTTAGCATCGGCCACAATAGGAACGTAAGGATTAACGTTTTTACCTATTTCAGCAGGATCAATATCTATGTGTATAATTTTGGCATTAGGGGCAAAGGTTTCTACTTTTCCCGTAGATCTATCGGAAAATCTTACGCCAATGGCAATAATAAGATCACTATCATTAATCGCGTAGCTTGCATAAGCTGCGCCATGCATTCCTATGAATCCGCAAGACAGTTCATGGGTTTCCGGAATTGAACCCTTTCCCATCAGACTTGTAACCACAGGAGCATTTATTTTCTCGGCAAATTTTATTAATTCTTGTGAGGCTTCTGATGCTATCACTCCACCTCCTGCAAGAATTATTGGTCTTTCTGCCTCCTTAATTAACTGAGCAGCTCTTTTTATTTGCAAAGGATGAGGGTCATAGTTAGGTTTATATCCCAAAAGGTCAACCTTTGAGGGGACAGAATATTCTATTTTAGATAAGAAAACATCTGAAGGTATATCTACAAGTACAGGACCTTTTCTTCCTGTTTTTGCAATATAAAAAGCTTCCTTTATGATTCTTAGAGCTTCGTGGGGATTAGTAATAAGATAATTGTGCTTCGTAATTGGCATGGTTATGCCTCTTGTATCTACCTCTTGAAAAGAATCCTTTCCAATAGCAGAAGTTTTAACTTGTCCTGTTATAGCTACGATTGGTATCGAATCCATATAAGCAGTAGCTATTCCAGTGGTGAGATTTGTAGCACCAGGACCAGATGTGGCTATGCAAACTCCAACCTTACCGGTAGATCTTGCATATCCGTCTGCCGCATGAGCCGCACCTTGTTCATGCCTTACCAGAACATGTTTTAGAGTGGAATTATGAAGGGCATCATAAAAACCTATTACTGCGCCGCCTGGATATCCAAATATTACTTCTATGCCTTCTTCTTCCTGCATATACTTTATGATTGCTTCGGCAACAGTCATTAACATTTTTTTTACCTCCCTTCTTAAAATAAAAGCTTCTCAACCATAAAGGGTGAGAAGCTTTCCCACGGTACCACCTTTCTTGCCTCAAGTTAAAGAACTCAAGGCAACTCTAACCTTTAACGCAGGTATACGGAGATCCCTACTTTACTCATTCAGGATCTCAGCTCCGAGGCGAGTTCCGTAATCCCATATTACCAGCTTTCACCTTATGCTGGCTCTCTGTAAATATGGGAAATTACGTACTACTCCTCTTCATCGCCATTGATTTTTAGGATTTATTTTAGTCAGTAATGATATCATAGTATGTTTTTTTTGTAAAGAGGGTATGAGATAAATTTATAAAAGAATTTTCAAATTTTCTATTTTACTTCCGATAATATATATTATGTAAAGTTATAGAACAATAAGTCAATTTTCTTTATTTAAATAGTTGAATAAATTTTAATTGAATAAATTTTAAAAATTTTGGGTATAAATTAAAATAAGAAAGATATCAGTTCGGAGGAAAGATGTGAGCTTATTTAAAAATTTGAAAGGCTTTTCCTTAGTAGAACTTCTCGTTAGTATGACCATACTACTTATCATTATGAGTTTTTCTCTTCCAGTTTTTGTCTCCTCTGGAGAGAAGATTAAAAAGACTGAACTTTCAGAAATAGCTAAAAACATAGCTTTTTATACAATGGAGTATATAAGGGCAAGAAACATAACTTGTCAAAACAATCCTGAAAAAGGATCTATTATAGATGCTAAATATGGCTTAAGCTATGGAAACAGTTATACTTTAGGAAATGACTCTTCTCATTATTATCCTGGATTGGTAGACATAAATGGAAATCCTTTAAGTATTAATATTAGCCCTAGCCTTCCCTACCAAACTTATAACAATAATCCTCAAGCTTTTTACTCTGTATTACAAGGTTTTGTACCCTATGGAGTTTCTGATCCCAATCTTAATAATAATAGAGATAAAAGCACCAACTTACTCCCCATAATTAAGTACTCAAAAAATATACCAAAATATATTTTTAGGGCAAAAGAAAATTATACTCCAAAGATCTACACAGATGACACACGAAAAACTGATCCTACTTCCTTTGATTATGATCCTCACTACACAAATGATAGTAATTTACTAAAGAACACAACAAATTATGAGGGTTTTAGGGTTCTTACCCGAATAGTGGCAAGAAAAAGATACCCCAACGAGCCAGACCATGTGCAATTTTATGATGTTCTTGTGAAAGTTTTTTGGGTTTATGGGAATAGAGAATATTCTTATGAGGTATCAAGCCAAATAATGACCTGGGGAGAATAACATGAGGAAAGGAGAAAAGGGATTTACTCTTATAGAAACATTGATAGTTATTGTCATATTTATGATTATCTTCTCCCTTATTTTTGGTGCTCTTCTCTACTCTTTTCAAATATCTCGATCTCAACAAGTATATGATGAAATTCTTGATGATATAAATATTTTTATTCAACAATTGTCCAATGAGTTAAGACAGGCTTATACTATAACCTTTCCGGCATATTCTACATATTCTGATAACTTCGCTGATTTTAGTCAAAATAAATTAATTGAATTCAATATTAGAGATGATAAAAATCAGATCAGAAAAATAATCTACTCTTTTGGAGCTCCTAACTCTAAAGGAATGAGAGAGGTGCTTTATAGTCTAAATCTATCTACCGATGGTGGATTTACATATCAAAGTGTCATCAGCAGTCAACCTTTAACTGATAAGGTATTCAAAAACATAATCATAAGAAGACCTTATTGGGATCCAAAAGTTGTGGAGGTGGAGATCTTCGCAGAGTCTCTTCTTCCCTACGGAAATACAATAAATATGTACAGGATTTTTTTGATCTCTTTAAGACAGTAAATTAATCTTTTCTGACTGGGGGGAGTTTAATATGATTAAAATTACAGAAAAAGGATACTCTACTATTGTGTTAGTATTGGTTTTGGGTTTAATATTTCTTGGAATCTCAATAACTCTTCTTAATACAGCCCTAACCAAGGATACCCTTTTTAGTGAAGAAAAAATGTCAGATAATCTCCTTGTCGCTTGTGATTTAATGCTTGATAACACACTCCTTACTATAAGTGATTTCCCTAAATTTTTATCTCTATCTGCCCGTAATGTTAATTCAGATATTTATAAAAACCTGAGTATCATATCTACAAAATTAACTGATGAAAACATGATTAAAAAAGCATCAGCATATTACGTTTTGAGCTTTTTGCTCTCAAAAATTAATGGTGGCGAAGTAGTTAATTTAAACAACAGCTTAAATCCCTATCAGGATATAGGAGCAAGTTATAGTAATTATATTCAAGCGAATAAAACTCCTGGATCATTATGGGATATTTTAGACAATTATGGAACATATTTATACGATTTATCTGATAAAAGGCTGTATAAAGTAGTTGGATTAAATAGTAATGGGATATATTATTTAGTTCCTAACTTATCTGAAATAAATGGGAGTACATTGCTGCAGGAGTTTTATTCAAGCAACGTTTATAGGCTTTCTGACCTTGATTATAATTTTAAAATAAATTCTCGATGGATAGTAATAAGAACAAATGTGCAATACAATGATGATAATGGAAGTAATGGCGAGTTTCAGATAAGAATTACAGCCTACTATTTAAGCAGTCCAAATAGAATTAGATCTATCTATTCTTCTGCCAAAATTGGAAGCATCTTAGCCCAGATTATTAAGGATTATACTAACAATATAACACCTCCTGCTTTTAATCATGCAGTTTGGTCTGGAAATCGCTTAACCATAAATGGAGCCTTAAATATATACTCAGGCAACATATCTCCAAATGGAACCTATACACCTACATATACTAATGGAGATTTATATGTAGATGGAAATATAGTTTTAAATGGAAATCCAAGAATATATGGGAATCTGATAACTTCACAGCCTCAAGAGGTAAATCCTATCACTATAACTGGAGCACCATATATTCAAGGACAAATAATTTACAACCAAAAGGAATCATTACCAGAAATTCCCCTTCCCTTAGAGGAACAAATAAAACAGATAGCAAGTTCTTACGGTGCAATCCAAAAAGGATCACTATCTACTTATAGTAACTATACCCTTATAGTAAATGGAAGAAAATATGATGGAACAAACGTTCCTTATTACATAGACGGTAGCTTGACCTTAAATGCAACTGGAAATGTAAAAATAAACTCCACCTCATCTAATCCTCCTGTAGCTCTATATGTTAATGGAGATCTCACTTTTAATGGTGATTGTACCCTTGAGTTTAATTCTCCTGGAGTTATTTGGGTAAATGGAGATGTAATTTTTAACGGAACAGTTAAGATAAAAGGCTCAGGAACCATAATATCAACCAAGAAGATTCAATTCAATGGAGCACAAAGAATTAAATATCTTGACGATAAAAGTATTTCAGCTCTTGTCTCCTTAGGGCAAGGAACAAATGGAGGAATAGTAGTTAATGGAAACGTAGAATATCACGGTTTAATGTATGCTCCATACAGTAACATTACCTTTAATGGAAACTCTACCATATTTGGAGCTGTTATTGGAGGTGGTTATGGAAGTACTCAAGGAGTTACCTTCAACGGGAGCCAAAATATTGTTTATGATAACAGACTCGCTAATAATACTATTTCTCCACCACCATTGATGGGAGAGCCATTGAAGTATGTTAATGTTTCTTTTGAAGCCTTTTCCTCTTCAGGAAAAGTATTAAGAAACAGATGGGCAGAGATTATAACTAAGACTGTTTCTGAGAATTATGTAAGCTCTCTAAATCCTATTATAAATATAAAGATGTAAGGACCGAGCTATGAGAAAAGGGTTCAGTCTAATAGAGTTATATATTGTCATTGCAGTTTTAGCCATTATTGCAATAGCGAGTATTCCAACTCTAAGAAATTTCTATGAGAGAAAGACTTTGGAAAATATAATGTGGCAACTTGCTCAAGATTTAAGGATTGCAAGAGAAAAGGCAATTGTTCAGCAGCAAGATCTTATTGCCTACATAGGAGAGGATGAGTATTATATTGAGTTCATGCAATATGGAATGTTACAAAATCCTCAAATTTACAATATACATTTTGTACCAGGAGATGCTAATTCTCGTTATTTTAAAATTGTAAAACTGCCTAAGAATATAAAGTTACAATTTATTTCTCCTACTGTGAGTATTAACGGCAAAAATTATTTAGGGGTTGTGTTTAAAGCTGGAGGAAATGCTAATGAAATTAGAGGACAAGCTAAAATTGTTAATTTATTAAGTGGTAGAACTTTGTATTCAGATAGTAATATAGACAATAATGGGGTGGTGATAACAGGCAAGAGTATGAGTATAAATTTATCCTATTCAATTAAAATAATGGCAACAGGTAAAATATCTCTATAGATATATTTTAAAACTTAAAAAACCAAATCTAAACTTCAAACCCTATTAGTTTGGAAATAACTGTGTTTATTTTTACGTTTTTAGGTGTATAATTTATTTTAGAAAAATCTTAATTTTTAATAAGGAGTGTTAACAAATGAGAATCAAAAAAGGGGAAAAGGGTGATATTAGCCTGATAACAGCTATAACCTTTGCCATTTTTATAACTGCTTTGATTGCTCTTGTGGTAAATTTCCCCATTGAACAGTCCTTCTTTACCCGTAGAAGTCAAGCAAGAGATCAAGTACTATACGCTACTCAAGTAGGAATTAAAACCGTTCTCACCACTGCAAGATACTACTTAAAAGATCAATTAACAAGAAGAAAATTAACAGACATAGATGAGAATTTTTTATCCTCCCTTTTATCAAAAAATAATACCAATTTTATTAATACTATCAATTATATTTATACAAATACTTCCCAGGTAGATCCTAATACTGTTTACTCCATTTTAGATTACTCTTTTAGTTTAGCAAACTACACTGCAATAACAAGAGGTGGAACAACCGACGAAGTTAGCTATACTTATGTATATACTATAACCTGTCTCGGACAAAAAGTAAATTTTAATCCTACCATAACCCTTCAAGTTACCGTCACGGGAAAAATCGAAGGAGTGCTAAGAAAGGAAAATTTTGCTAGGTTTGCATTGTTTACCGATAGACACTTAATGAGCGATGGTTCAAGGGTCTGGTTTACTGATAGAACAAAGTTCTATGGACCTGTTCATACTAATGGACAATTTGCTTTTGCTTATACTCCACAATTTTTTGATGAAGTTTCATCGGTAGCTACAACCGCATACTTCTATAATGGTGGAAATCCAAGACAACTTGCAGCAGATAGCAATCCTCCGAGAGATATCCCTTATTTTGCGAAGGGATTTACAAGGGGAGCTCCTGCAATCAATCTTCCTACTGTAGCTTATACTCAGCTTTATGCTGCCCTTTCCTACTTTCCAAATGATAATTTTCCTACGTACAGTCCCACTTATTCGGTAATAAGAAACTATCTTGGACTGCCTCCTGGAAACACTGCCCCTCCTAACGGAATATATACCATAACTATAGCCAATGGCGGTGGAATATATATACAGGGTGATGCCAGTATAGAATTTGGAAAGGATTCCTTGGGTAGATCAGTTTATACTATAACCCAGGGATCGAGTACTTATGTATTTACAGTTGATGTTGAAAATAACAAAACCTATGTAAAAATAGGAAATCAAATTATAGAGATAAATAAAGCCCCTAATGGAGTTATTTATGTTAATGGAAATGTCACAAGTATAAAAGGTATGGTACAGAAAGATCAAAGGATTACAGTGGTTGCTAAAAGTAACATTACCATTACAAATCATTTGACCTATGAGGATGATCCAAGAAACAATCCAGATGCTGTAAATGTGCTCGGACTTCTTGCAGAAACTGGCAATATAATTATTGATCCAAAAGATAGTAGTGGAAATGTATTGGGAGATCCCAATATTCATGCAGTACTTATGGCTCCAAACGGTGTGGTACAGGTAGCAAATTATAGCACGAGACCCCCAGCTGGGGATGTACATCTTTTAGGAGGTATTATCTCTAAAAACTATGGAGCTTTTGGTACCTTTTCCACAGACAGAAATGGAAACCCAATTCCAACAAGTGGTTATGGTAGAGATTTTTGGTACGATTATAGAATGAGATCAGGCTATGCTCCACCCTATTTCCCAACCACAGGAAGAACTATACAAGAAGGCAATCCTCAAACCCAAAGATGGATTTCCATTGACTCTTGGAGGGAAATATGGAAATAAAAAATATTGACAAAGTTTTGTTAATTATAAGTATAGCTATTTTCATAGTCATATTGATCTTTAAAATATTTTCAATTAGGAATTTCAATGAATATACATCACCAAAGGAGATGAAGGAAAGAGTGGAAAAGGATATAAATTTGGAGATTGAAAGCACAGTTAAGTCAACCAACACTTTAAATATTAATAACACACCTGAAAAGGGTCCTTATCCTCCCTTTGTGGAGTTTGTAGAATAAAATCTTGGGGGGTGATGGTGTGAGAATAGATAAGGAAAAAGGACAATCTTTAGTGGGGGTAGTGGTATTCACCATTATCTTGATGATATTAGTACTTAGTTTAACGGGGGCTACTATTTGGAGCTATGCCTTAAACAAAAGAGCAAGAGATAGAGCTGAAGCTCAGGATATTGCCAAAAATATTATTGAGACAACAAAAATTTGGGCGGGAAGTAGCGAAGCAAACTTTGATGCATTAGTAGAAAATGAAGTAAATAGTACAAGAGCAATCCCTGCAATACCTACCATAAGACCTGCAATTCCTGCAGATCCACCTGAAAATGACAGACTATATACGGATTTTTATAACATTCCTAAGGTAAATGGAGCACCTAAATATGTAGTACAATTTCTTGTCAAAGATTATCAAAGTCCGGGATCTTCTATTGCTATAATGAAGAGAATTACGGTGAGGGTGTACTATGCGAAGCCAAATGGAGAAATTAATACCAGTATACATAAGCCTGGAAGTGGTGCACCGCCAAAAAGGTATGAAAATCCTTTGGCAGAACTTGCGGGGGTAGTTACAAGACCATGAAAAAAGGAATGAGCTTAGTTGAATTAATCATTTCTCTCTTCATACTATTTATTATACTTGCAGTAACCTTCGCCATATGGATGTCGGTACAGAGGGATTTTATTTCTCAAAAACTTGATAGAGAAATATACGAGTATCTTAATTCAGCAAAAACCAACATCCTTGATTCTGTGCTAAAGAGTATTTTTATATATCCTCCAAATGTAAATATAAGGCTTTCCGATAGTTCAAATTTTAATCTTAATATAAATGAAAGAATTGGTTATGATAAACTTCTTACAATCACCCCTGCCTCCTCAGGAGGTTACTTTTTAAATGTCTACTTAACAAGACCAAGAGTTCCTACAGATAGTGCTCTTCCAAATGCAAGAATGCTTTTATATTATAGAAAATTTATAAATTGGAGCCCTCAATACGCTACTTATACCATTACTGTCGCTTTTACAGGCACATCTAAGACTCTAAAGATAGGAAAAATCACTAATTATCCTACAAATATAACCTTTACTTCTGGAGAATTTCCAAAAATAATTGCGGATTACATAGTACCCAACGGCTTTACTGTAAGCTATTATGTAATTGATTATAGTACTCTGGATCCGTCAAACAATACATACTCTTTAACTACTTATACCGATACTATTCCTTCAAGAAATACAAATATTCAACAGGTGCAAGTTTCTTTAAGCATTCAAAGAAGGTATCAAAATATAGTAAGAACAAGAGACGTTACCTTCAATGGAACGGTATTCTTAGAGGAATTACCTATCTCCTACTAATTTCAGGATGTAGTCTTTATTATTTTTGCGTAGAGTAATAGTGTTATTGTTAATATCAAGCTTAATTATATGATATCCATCTATTTCTTTACCTTTTTCAACCACAAAACTCTCTTCCCTTCCAACTCTTTCTAAAATTGCTACTTCGCTATACTCTCCCTTTAGTATTCCTCTTAAGATAAAGGGTGGCTTTTCAAGTTCAGATACAACCTTTGGAACAGTCTTATCAGTGGATACAGAATTCTTGATACTAATCTTTTCTTTTTCCACTTTTATTAGTGGTTTAAAAGGATCATCTCTTCCTAAAGATAACCTATAATTTTTTCTAATGCCATCCATAGTTTTTATTGCCTTAATATCTTCTATTTTTTCTGCATCTTGTTTAACAAAGGATATTTTTTTTGCTAATACTATCTCTTCAAAATCCTCCCTTAAGAGTCTGTCAACATTAACTACAAGATAAGTATTTAATCCTAAGGAGGCAATTAGAAAAGTACTTAATAAATAGTCTATCTTCTTCATATTATTCCCCTCCTTCAAGGACATATACGTCAAAAATTACATTAAGAGTTAACAGGTTCTCGCTACTCATGAGTTGAACTTGATTAAAGCTTATAGGATAACTCTCGTCATAAAGATCCCTAAAGAAGTCTATAAATTGATTGTAATTTCCTATGAGCTTTAAGTTAATAGGCAATTTTTTGAGCTTCAAAGGGAAATTTTCAGGAAGATCTTGTATCTCCTCAAAATCAGAAGGTTTTATCTCAAAGCTCGTTATTTTGTTTCTTTTTATCACTATGCTCAGATCTTTAAAAAATATGGGAATTTCCTCTTCTCTTAAAAAAAGAAGATTTCTCTCCGCAAAAATAACCCTTCTTCTTTCTTCTATTTTATTTAAGGTATCCCTTAATGTGGCTATGCTTTCTATGGCATTTTCTAACTCTAATCTTTTTGTGTTATACTCCCTTTCTTTCTTACTTACCTGAGAATATTTTGGCATTACAAATAAAATCAAGCCAAGAAGTAAAACGATGGTAAAAATGTATAGATGTATTTTGTTTCTCATTTTATATACCCCACCACCCTAAATTTTTGTACTTCCTTATTTTCCATAATTTCTAAAATAGCGCTTTCTAATTTAATACTTTTAATCCTCTCATAACGAGACAATGCAAGCAAAAAATCCGCAACTCCTTCGGTATCAAGACTGTATCCCTCTATAATTAATTTTTTATCAATTCCAATATCAAGAGCTGTAAGCCATACATTTTTAGGGATAAAATATCTTAAGTCGGAAAGAAAAATAAAAGGAAGAGATACTGCAGATCTTTCTTCAAGCCATTTTTCTAGTATTTGTACCATTGCATTTTGATTGTCAACTTCTTTCCTCAAATTAGAAATTTGATCATTGTATTTGAGAATTTCGCTTTGTAGATAGTTTATTTTCCTATCCAAATCTCTAATTTTTAAATCAAAATAGAAATTTATAGGAAAGATTAAAGAAAGAGCAAGAAGAAAGGAAATAAGGGATCTTATGATTAATTCTCTATCTATAAGAATCCTCTCTTTTATAAAATTGATCCTTAGTATATTTACGTCATACAATGCTGTTCCCAAAAGGGAAATATTGAGATTTTCTATGATATCTACTTTGTAATCTAAGGATAGATTTTTTACAAAATTCTCTGCAACCTTAAAATATCTTTCATCTTCTCCAAATATTACTATATTTTTATCTCCAAGTTCATAAAAAGCACTGTTTAAATAAGTAATCAACTCTTCTTGCCAGCTTAAAAAGGTAGTATCAAAGGATAGTTCATCTAAGTTATAGAAATCATTAATTCCCACACTTAAGTTTATAATAGAATTAATCTTTTTTTCCTTTATAAAAACTAAATCTGTGGTCTCATTACCTATAAATATAATTCCATTGGGATACTTATTTTTACCCGACCAAAGAATATACCTTGTCCCTGAGACAAAAGATGGCTCAAAAGAAACAAGCTTACATCCTAAATTCTTAAAGATGCTCTCCCAAGTATTAACTATTACCTTAGGAATTGTGGCCACAGTAGTTCTTATCTTACTTTTATCCTGATCAAGCATGGAAAAGGTAAACAGACTATAATTTTCATCAAAGGCTTGATACTCTTCAAGGTCATCAAGAATTGCCATTTCAAGCTCTTTTATAGACATATAAGGGTATTCTGAGGTCCTTAGAGATATATCTTTGCTTTCAAAAAGCATAACAATTTCTTTGTCTTTTATTTTGTTTTCCCTAAAGACCTTCTCAATTCTCTCTTTAACTAAATTTACTTCTTCTAATCCTCTATTCCAAAAATCTCCCGTAGGAATTTCTACTTCAATATAATCTCTCAGCTCTACTTTTTTTCCTTTTTTAGAAATCCTCGCAATCCTTAATTTTCCATTAAGCCATTGAATTCCAATCATATTACTCCTCCACCCAGTTTATTATAGTAAGAGAATAAGGAACCGAAGTTCCAATTCTTATCCCTTCTAATCTTAAGGACCTATAATAGGTATAAGTTTGTCCAGTATATATAACAGTAACAATTGCATTAGAAGTTATTATAAAGGAGCTCTCTGTAGGACTATAAGTAAAATCAGATTTTGCAATACCGTAAAAATTAGTATAGGAAAAAGTTATAGGACCAAAAGTGGTATAGGTAGGAATACCAGTAAACCAGATTAAACTATAAATAGCCATCTCAGCCATACCTTCTGCCAAATAGAGAGATTGCTTTTCCGCAATCTGGGCGGAGACCTTAGATATATTACCTTCCCAGAAGATGATAAGTCCTGAGAAGATAAGACTCAACATGGCAATAATTAATAAAACTGTAATAAGAATTTGGCCTTTATTCATGGTGAATTGGAATTCTTTCCTCCCGGAGTGCAATATACATAATAAGTTAAAGGATTAATAAAAACAGAATAATTTAAATTGCTACTACTTCCCCAATTAGAAGGATCATTAGGAGATGCATCCCACTTTCCCCTTTCAAGAGAATAATAATTCCTATAATTTCCAGAACTTGAAGGAGAGCCTCCCCAAGTATAGGAATAACTTACCTGATCTACAACCAAGTTATTAGCATCGGACAAGGTTATAGTTGCTCCACTATCAGAAAGCTCTATTCCACCTGCACCAAGCCCCCTGTTATTCACTTTTATGTAAGTAGTACCTGCCGGTAAATTATAATAATTATTTAATCTAGACCAACTTCCTCCTATTATTGCATAACTTCCTGGAGAAAGATCCCAGTTTCCAGAAACAAGGTTAGATAATGTATTGCCGTTTATTCGCCAGTTTCGAATATTAATAGTCTGATTTGAGGCGTTGTATATTTCTATAAATTCCATATCTCTTTCATTTCTAGATCTTCGATTTTTATCATAAGGAGCTGGATAATACATTATTTCGTTTATTAAAACGGGAGGAACAAGGCAATATACATCAATATTTTGAACAGAGTAATTCTTAAAGATACTACTTATCCAATTAGATGGATCCTGAGAGGGATTTTGTATGCTTTTTCTTACCAAAGAGTAATATCTATTTCCTTGAGGTTGTCCTCCCCAGCTACTACTATAAGTTAATTTATCTATAGTTACATTATTACTATCTTGAAGTACTAATGTATCACTATTATTGTTTAGGGGGTTGTTCCCCTGACCTAAATATGCATCAGCTACTTCAAGGATAATATAATTCTTGGGAACAAAATAATGAGTGGATAAGTTTGAGCCTGAAACCCCTATAATAGCGCAACCATAGGCTGGTACCGTATAAGTACCACTTCTAGTGTTAGATATTGCATGGTTATTAATCTTCCAATTAAAAAGATTTAGCGGAGAATTAGTTGCATTGTTAATTACTATAAACTCCATTAGGTTCTCATTTACATTATTTCCTTGTCTATCTCTTAGAGCAGGATAATACATGATCTCGGAGATGAATATTCCTGTAATTTGAGGAACTATTTGAGGTCTCAAAGCCACCATAGTACTCATATACCTTCCATCGTCCATAGTAACACTTATGGAGAGGGTTCTTATAGAGGAAGTTAACATGGTATATGTCAAGTTATCATCAAGTCCTGTAAATATTATTTCTTTTATAGGCCCTGCAAGAATTTCTCCATCAACAGTAAAATAATACTTTCCGTTGTAATAAGTATAAGAATAAGTACTTTGATCTCCTGAGGGAAAAGATAAAACTACGTAACCCAGAGTTTGAGTAGAAGAACCTATATCTAAAACTTCTTTTGCTTGTCTTATATCCCTTGTAAGTTTATCTATAATGATTTGAAGATTACTTATTGACTCTCTTTCTTGCAACTTTTGTGAGAACAACCCGTTAGTATTAAAAAAAATATTTACCAGCAAGATGGCTATAAGCCCTAATATAAGTATGGTTATTAAAATCTCAATAAAAGTTAATCCCTTTTTCATACTAATTCCTTCTTGAAATATAAGTAATAATTATAGTCTCTGGCTCAAAATCATCTAATTTATTATTATTGTTTTCCTCTTTCCATACTTGTAAAAATATTTGTTTTAAAGAATAGGTAGTATTAAATACCGTTAGACTGTAAAAAAAATCAGTATATCCAATATTTGCAAAGTTTCCTGAGTAAGTAAAAGAAATGTTCCAATTGGCAAGAACTGCTTTTCTATATTCTTCTAATTTCTTTTCCGTAAGATATAAACAGATATTCATCATGTTTTCATACTCATCAGCTCTTAATATGTAAGAGATTGCAACACCTACTGACGACATAATAATACCTAAAAGAAGTACTGCAATAAGAACCTCTAAAAAGGTTAAACCTTTCCTCATAATCCTGTAACCTCAATATAGCCCATAGGGTTTATCCTTATTGTGGCAGAATAGGTTTCAATTTGAAAAGTTAAAGTAGCAGAAGTTTCCAAAGCATCCCCTGTAAAAATTCCATCTTTGTCAAAGGAAAAAAGAGTTGCTGTAGATGTTACTTGATCAAGATTTGTTAGAGTTCTTAAGACCGTTTTATTTTTATCATCTAAAAAAGTATAAGAAGTATAAGTGGTATAGGTGGAGGTGGAAGAAGGTATTAGAGATAGAGTCCAAGTAGTTTTATTTATAATTGCCCTTTGTCTTACGAATCTAATATCTTCTTTAAATTGGTTTACTATGTTCTCCAAAATCAGTTTTTTGTCAGGCGAAGATCTAAAGGATATAAGAGCTATTACAAGCAGAATAGCAAGAATGCTAACTATTACAATAACCTCAATGAAGCTAAAACCCCTTTTCATATTTTTAATTTTAATAAAAAAATAAATATTACACAAGAGTAATCATTTGTCCACAAAAACAACTCTTCCGTTTTTATAAAACTTTACTCCTTTTTTATAAAAATACGTAGAAAAAAGAATCTCTCCTTCAGGATATAAATTCCCATTGTCAAAATAAAAAGTATAAGTATTTGTAGGACTTATCCCCTTTATTTCCGAAGGTAAAAGCTGAGGTTGAAGATATACTTTTTTACTTTTTTCTCCATAAATCCAATAAAAAAGTATAGTATTTAGTTTAGGTGAATATTCAAAGGAATATATTATTCTTTCTCCTTTAGTTATAGATAATTCCAAAGCATATTTGGAATTTATAATAACTTCATGGGATAAAATAAAAGTGTTTACCCTTAGCCAATAGAAGATGTGAAAAAGCATGGATAACGAAAAAAGAAGAACACTGATAAGTATAACATAAATTATACCTCTCTTGTATCTTCTAATGGAAAAGATTGAGAAAATCTTCATTTACTAAATTTAATAAAAACCCGGGGAAACTCCCCGGGTTGTAGTTTTTTAAGGAGCAGTATAGACTAAAGTATATGAGTTATCTGTGCTTGTATATCCTAGATAATGTTCATTACCTGATGTTCCCCAGTATGTAGAGGTTTCTGTAAGATCAACTACTGAATAAGTTTTGTTGTTATATGGACATACAAGAGGTTCTGCAAAATAGGTTTGGCTTGATATAAATGAATTGAATTCTGTTAATTGTGGATATTTATTATTTTTGTTTCTATAATATTCAAGGCTTGTTCTTATAATTGCTACGTTAGATTTTTGAGCTGCTCTCTTTGCGTCTGCTACTGCATCAAAATATCTTGGTAGAGCAATAGCTACGAGAATTCCTAAAATTGCAATTACTACTAAGAGTTCTAAAAGGGAGAAACCTTTACTGTTCTTCAAAATTATTCACCTCCTTTCGTACTTATTATATTTTTAAAATTTTTTTTATTATAACACATTTTTAATAACTTTCAATTTATCTTCTAAAGAGTCTTACCATATTGAACATGGGAAGATACATGGAGATGGCAATAAAGAATACCACAACCCCCAAGAATATGGTCAAGGCAGGCTCAATCATAGCGGTAAGTCTTTTTGTAGCTATATCTATTTCTCTTTCTGCAAATTTTGTATATTCTTCTAACATGGTATCAAGTCTACCACTTCTCTCCCCTATTACTACCATCTGTTTTAAGAGAGGAGTAAAAACTTCTTCATCCATCATATCCGATAGGTTTCTTCCCTCGAGGACTCCCGAGAGCATTTTTCTTAAATGTTCTGAAAAATATAGATTTCCTATTACATCCTCTAATATTTCCAAAGATTGGGTTATCAAAATACCTCCTGTGAGAAGGACATAAAAGGTACCAGAAAATCTTGTAAGAAGCACTTGTCTCCATAATTTTCCTATCTTAGGGATTTTCAACTTATTTTCATCCCACCATCTTTTTATTTTTTTGTTTCTTAAACTTTGTCTTGCTCCCGCAATAAGAAGAGCTAAAAGGACTAATATAATCAAGATATTATTTTTTACAAAATTGCCAAGAAAAATGGTAATTCTTGTAGGAAAAGGAAGAGGAACATTGGTTCTTCCATAAATTCTTTGGAAGGTTGGGACCACAAAAGTCAACATAAAGATTACCACCACTATGGCTGCAATTATAACAATGGTGGGATAGGTAGTTGCAGATTTTATTTTCTCTCTAAGCTCATGTTGGGAATCAAAATATTTGGAAAGTCTATCCAACATTACATCAAGGCTTCCTGTAACCTCTCCTGTTCTCACAAGGCTTATAAATATTTTTGGGAATACATCAGGATATTTAGATAGGGCTTCAGAAAGGCTCAACCCAGCATCTACATTCTTTCTCACATCAAGGAGTACATCTTTAAAGTAGGCATTATCAGTTTGAGATGCAAGGGTTGATAAACACTCAGTTAAGATAATCCCAGATCTAAGGAGAGTGGCAAATTGAGAAGTAAAAAGTACTAATTCAGGAAGGGTAACTTTTTTCTTATAAGTGAGGGTTTTCCAAAGTCCCGTTTCTTTTTTTATAGAAACTACATATAATTTTCTTGCCTTTAAAAGTTTTCTTAATTCTCTTTCAGAAGAAGCTTCTAATATACCTTTATATATTTTCCCTTGGAGATCTTTTGCTACATATCTATAAGAAGGCAAGTTAATCTTCCTCCCAGGCTATAACTCTTCTTACTTCATCAATAGTAGTAATTTGGTTTAAGACCTTTTCTCTTGCATTTATGAATAGGGTTTTCATTCCCTCATTAAGAGCTGCACTTCTTATCTCATCAATAGATGCACCTGAGGTTATTAAGTTTCTTATATTCTTTGTAATTCTAAGAATCTCAAAAACTCCTGTTCTACCTGTATATCCTGTGTAATTGCAAAAGAGACACCCTTTCCCTCGAGCAAGGGTTATGTTTTTACTCTCTTCTTTTGTTAAGCCAAGCTCTTCTGCTTCTTCTGGTGAAGGATAGTATTCTTCCTTACAAGAGAGACAAATGGTTCTTACTAACCTTTGAGCTACAATACCAATTAAGGATGAAGCTATAAGGAAAGGTTCAACTCCCATTTGAACAAGTCTTGCTATAGCACTCACAGAATCGTTAGCATGAAAGGTACTCAAAAGCAGGTGTCCTGTTAACGCAGCTTCAATGGATGTATTTAATGTCTCAGTATCCCTTATTTCACCTACCATAATTATGTTTGGATCAAGTCTCAAGATATTTCTAAGTCCTACTGCGAAATCAATGCCTATTTTGGGTTGTATTTGAATTTGGTTTATT
Source organism: Dictyoglomus sp. (assembly GCF_049968615.1). Taxonomy (NCBI): domain Bacteria; kingdom Pseudomonadati; phylum Dictyoglomota; class Dictyoglomia; order Dictyoglomales; family Dictyoglomaceae; genus Dictyoglomus; species Dictyoglomus sp. Next base: position 51,666 of record NZ_JBMFQK010000002.1, read on the forward strand.
CCTGGTAAAGCATATTCTACAGGGTCTTCAAGGGTAATTATATTCACCTCAGGTTTGTTTAATACATTAAGGGCTGAATATAAAGTAGTAGTTTTTCCACTCCCTGTAGGACCTGTAACAAGTATCATCCCAAAAGGTCTTCTTATAAGGTTTTCAAAAATCTTCAGATCATAGTCTGACATCCCTAATCTATCAAGTTCAATAAGCACCTTTGTCTTATCTAAAAGTCTTATTACCACCATCTCACCATAGGTGGTACCTATGGATGCTACACGAAGATCAAATATCCTATTCTCATATCTATAAGTAGCTCTCCCATCTTGGGGTCTTCTTTTTTCCGCTATATCCATTCCCGATATTACTTTTATTCTTGTAACTACTGCATCTTGGATCTCCTTTGGAATAGCCATTATATCGTAAAGTATTCCATGTATCCTATATCTTACCTTCATTTCTTTCTCTTGAGGGTCTAAATGGATGTCGCTGGCATTTCTATTTATTGCCTCATTTATTATGGAAGAAACCAACCTTACAATAGGGGCTTCCTCTACTCCTATAGCAGGTGGAGTCTCTACCATGGGTTCTGGTGCAGTTCTCTGAAAATCTTGTACCACGGAAAGAGTAGTTTTTTCTAAGGGGAAAAGCCTTGATATTATTTGGTTAAATTCCTTATCAGTGGTAATAAAAATTCTTATGGGAGATTTGACAATTCGTCTTATCTCGTTTATGATTGCAGGGTCAATAGGAGGAACAACTGCTACATGCAAAACTCCTGCTTCTCTTTTTATAGGGATAAATTTATATCTTCTCAGCAGATTTTCCGAAAAGCTTCCTGCAAGCTTTTCATCTATCTGAACTTCGGTAAGAGAAATATATGGAATCTCACTTTGCCTCTCTAAAACTTTTCCTATATCCTCTGGTTTTACATATCCTCTTTCAATGAGAATTTGTCCAAGTTTTGCACCTGTTTTTTTCTGCTCTTCAAGGGCTTTTTCTAACTGTTCCTTAGTAATTAGCCCCTGTTCTAATAAGTATTCACCTAAAGGCTTTTTTTCTTTCATAATTTATTTAATTCTTCTTCAAGAAGATTTTTAACTATATCCAAACTCGCTCTGCCCTTAGTTTCCCTCATTACCTGCCCTACCAAAAAGTTTATAACTTGCTTTTTACCCTTCTTCCAATCCTCCACCGCCTTCGGATTATTTGATATAACCCTCTTAATTACGTCTTGTAAATAAGAAGTATCGGAAACAGTCTTTAACCCCTCTTTTTCTATTATAACCAAAGGATCTTCTTTTTGGAAGAGATATTTTTTTAAAACTTCTTTGGCAACAGGTCTTGTTATTTCATTTTTATCCACCATCTCTATAAGCCTTATAAATTTTTCAGGCTCAATTTCCAAATCTTTAAATTCAATTTTGTTTTCATTTAAATAACTTAATATCTCTACCGATAACCAACTATGAAGATTTTTAGGGTTGTTATAGATCCTTAGAGATTTGTCAAAAAACTCTGAAAGATCTTTATCGGAGACAAGAATCTCAACTTCTATGGGAGAAAGTCCTAAATTTAAGTATCGCTCTCTTCTTTTAGATGGGAGTTCTGGAATTTCATTATTTAATCTCTCCCTCATCTCTTCTGTTACAATTAATGGGGGAAGATCAGGCTCTGGGAAATATCTATAATCCTCAGCTTCTTCTTTACTTCTTAAACTTATAGTTTTTTGATTCTTTTCATCCCAATGTCTTGTCTCTTGAATAACTTCTTCTCCCCTTTTTAATATTTCAACTTGTCTCTCTATTTCATACTCCAAAGCCTTCTCAAGAGAGAAGAAAGAGTTCACATTTTTAATCTCTGTTCTTGTTCCAAATTTACCCTCTTCTGTCTGAATAGATATATTAGCATCACACCGTAGTGAGCCTTTTTCCATGTCACCGCTACTTATACCAAGGTATCTTAGTATTAATCTTAACTCTTGTAAGAGGAGTCTTGCTTCTTTTGGAGAATTTATATCAGGTTCTGTAACTATTTCAATTAAAGGTATACCTGCCCTATTGAAATCTACAAGACTATAATCAGATTCAGAAAGTCTATCACCAGAACCTATATGAAGAAGCTTTCCTGCATCTTCTTCAAGATGAATTCTTTTTATTCTTATTCTTTTTATCTCTCCATCCACATAAAGGTCTATATATCCATTTCTGCACAGAGGTAAATCATATTGAGAAATTTGATACCCCTTAGGAAGATCAGGATAAAAATAATTCTTTCTGTCAAATTTAGAATAATTAGATATTTCACAATTTAAAGCAATTCCAGCTTTTATAGCATATTCCACTGCCTTTTTATTCACCACTGGTAAAGTCCCAGGAAATCCCATACAAATAGGACAAACATTAGTGTTTGGAGGTAGGTTCTCATGTTCAGTACTACAAGAGCAAAATAATTTGGTTTTTGTAGAAAGTTGAGCGTGTACTTCAAGCCCAATAACAGGTTTATACATATCTATACTCTCTCCTTATTAGGAAGGTCAGGATATTTTTCTGAAAAATTCATGAACTGTTGATAAATATAGGCAAATTGTAGTAACCTATCTTCTGTAAAGAAGGGGCTCATAAATTGGATTCCTACAGGAAGATTATTATAAAAACCAGCAGGCATGGATATAGCTGGAATTCCTGCAAGATTTACAGGAATAGTCATTATATCTGTTAAATACATTTGTAATGGGTCTGAAATTCTTTCTCCAAGCTTAAAAGGTAAAACAGGACTTGTAGGTGATGCTATAATATCCACCTTTTTAAATGCTTCTTCAAATTCCATTCTTATCAATCTTCTTACTTTTGTAGCCTTTAAATAATATGCATCATAGTATCCTGCACTTAAAGCATAGGTGCCAAGAATTATTCTTCTTTTTACCTCACTCCCAAATCCCTTTCCTCGGGTTTGTTTATACATAGATATGAGATCTTCAGCCCAAAAATCTCTATAACCATATTTTACCCCATCATAACGAGCAAGATTTGAGCTTGCCTCCGAGGTAGAGATTATATAATAAACAGGAAGAGCATATTCTAAAGAAGGTAGAGATATTTCTTCAACTTTTACACCCATTTCTTTAAAAACATCAAAAGACTTCTCCAATATGATAAGTACCTCTTCTGAAACCCCTTTTTGCCAAAGTTCTTTTGGAATCCCCACCTTCCAATCTTTTACACTTTTTCCCAAAGATTCCAAATAATTAGGAATTTCATATGGAGACGAAGTAGAATCCATAGGATCATGTCCTGCAATAACCTGAAGTACTATTGCTATATCTTCCACTGTTCTTCCAAAGGGTCCTATTTGATCTAAGGATGATGCAAAAGCAACAAGTCCAAATCTGGAAACTAATCCATAAGTCGGTTTTAAGCCAATAACTCCCGTAAAAGATGCAGGAAGCCTAATGGATCCTCCTGTATCGGATCCTAAGGATACAGGAACTTCGCCTGCAGAGACACACGCAGCAGATCCTCCGCTGGATCCTCCAGGAACTCTCTCTATATCCCAAGGATTTTTTGTAGGTCCAAAGGCAGAATTTTCACAAGAAGATCCCATGGCAAATTCATCTAAATTAGTTTTGCCGATTATAATAGCACCATTTTCTTTTAGTCTTTTGATCACTGTAGCATCATAAGGTGGTATAAAGTTCTCAAGGATTTTTGATGCACAAGTAGTCCTTATATCCTTTGTCAAAATATTGTCTTTTATGGCAATGGGAACACCATAAAGAGGAAGTTTAGAATCTTTTTTCTCCAGATCTTTAACTTGCTCTTCTATATTATCATAAGGTACATATAGAAAGGCTTTGATATAAGGTTCCCATTCTTTTATCTTGTTAATGTAGTATTCAACAACTTCTTTAATACTTACCTCTTTATTTTTGTAAAGATCTTTTATCTCTTTTATAGTTTTCATTCTTCCCTCTTTATTATTCTTGGAATTTTAAATCCCAAATTCTCAATCTCAGGAGCATTTTTAAAGGCTTCTTCTTGAGATATACTCCCTTTGGGTTCGTCCTCTCTCCAAATGTTAGAAAGAGACAATACATGAGCCATAGGTTCTATATTTGAAGTATCCACTTCCTGTAATTTTTTAAAGTAGTCAAGAATATCCTGTAATTGCTTAGCATAAAGCTCTTCCTCTTCAGGAGTAAGATATAATCTTGCAAGATGAGCAGTTTTCTTAAGTTGTTCTTTAAAATCTCTTTTTTCCATAGCTTCAATAAAGATGACAAGCCACAAAATGGCCCGGCTTAATTTCTTTTAACTTTGGTTCTTCTTTAGAGCATATATCCATCACATTGGGACATCTGGGATGAAATCTACAACCCAAAGGAGGATTTACAGGACTTGGCACATCTCCCGTAAGTACTATTTTTTTTCTCTTTTCTGCCATTTCAGGATCTGGAATAGGTATTGCGGAAAGTAGGGCTTGAGTATAGGGATGCAAAGGAGAATTATATAGATCGTCATTATTAGCTATTTCTACAATTTTTCCTAAGTACATTACTGCAATTCTATCGCATATATGCCTTATAACTGCTAAATCATGGGAGATAAAAAGATAAGTTAATTTAAACTCTTTTTGTAGATCCTGCATTAGGTTGATTATCTGAGATCTTATGGAAACATCCAATGCCGAAGTTGGCTCATCAGCCACTATGAATTTAGGATTTAAAGCAAGAGCTCTTGCTATTCCTATTCTTTGTCTTTGTCCACCTGAAAACTCATGGGGGTACCTTGTGGCATGGTAGGGAGCAAGTCCTACAAGATCTAAAAGCTCTTGCACTCTTCTTTCCTTCTCTTTAGAATTTTTAACAATACCATGAACCTTTAATGGCTCTCCTATGATTTCACTCACGGTCATTCTTGGATTTAAAGAAGAATATGGATCTTGGAATATTATCTGCATATCTTTTCTAATTTTTCTTAAATCTCTTGAGGGAAGTTTTGTAATATCAATACCATCAAAAATAATATGTCCATCTGTTGGTTCAAGAAGTCTTATAATGGTTCTTGCCACAGTACTTTTACCACAACCTGATTCTCCCACAAGACCAAGGGTTTCCCCTTTACGTATATAAAAACTCACATCATCAACAGCCTTTACATCACCTACATGTTTAGATAAAACTATTCCTCTCTTTATAGGGAAGTACTTCTTAAGATTTTTTACCTCTATTATAATTTCTTCTGAAAAGTTATTCATAGGACCTCCCGAGGTTTTTAGCATATATACAGCGAGAATAATGTCCTGGTTCAACTTCTACGAGCTCTGGTATTTGCTCAAAGCATTCAGAAGTTCTATACGGACACCTTTCTGCATAATAGCAGTAATTAGGGAGAGATATCAAATCGGGTGGTTGACCCTCTATTGCCTTTAATCTCTCTTTTCTTATATCAAGTCTAGGAACCGATTCTAAGAGACCTATAGTATAAGGATGAGCAGGTTTTTTAAATATGGTTTTAACATCGGCGTATTCTACTACTTTTCCTGCATACATCACAAGGACATTATGACAGGTTTCTGCTACTACTCCCATATCATGGGTTATGAGTATTAAGGACATACCTAATTCCCTTTGAAGCTGTTTTATTAAATCCAAAATCTGAGCTTGAATAGTTACATCAAGAGCTGTGGTAGGCTCATCTGCAATAAGTATTTCAGGATTACAAGACAGAGCCATAGCAATCATAACCCTTTGTCTCATTCCACCACTAAATTGATGAGGATACTCATCTACCCTCTTATTTGCTTCAGGGATCCTAACAAGTTCTAACATCTCTATAGCCTTTTTTCTTGCTGAAGCCTTATCTAATTTCTGATGCAAAATAATTGCTTCCATTATTTGATCACCAATAGTAAATACAGGATTTAGAGAAGTCATTGGGTCTTGAAATATCATAGAGATTTTATTACCGCGAATTTCTCTCATATCGCTCTCTTTCTTCTTAAGGAGATCTTCTCCCCTATACCAAACTTCACCACTAACAATCTTTCCCGGAGGATCTTGAATCAATCTCATTATAGAGAGAGCTGTTACACTTTTCCCACTACCTGATTCTCCCACTATACCTAAGCTCTCTCCTTTGTGGAGATTAAAACTTACATCATCTACCGCTTTTACAATCCCTTCATCAGTAAAAAAATACGTTTTTAAGTTCTTTACTTCAAGAAGTAGATCGTTCACAAGTGTTTCCTCCTTTTAAAATAAAACCCTTCCCAAGATGGGAAGAGTTTTATTTTTAAGGTTTGGTGCCGAGGCCGGGATTTGAACCCGGACGGGCTTATGCCCATAGCACCCTCAATGCTACGTGTCTGCCAAATTCCACCACCTCGGCATTTCTTTAAAGATTATATAAAGCTTTATTTTGCCTGTCAAGATTATTTTGTAGACTTTCTTATAGTTTTCTCTTCTTTTACTTCCTTCTCTTCCTCTTTAGAACTTTCTTTATTACCTTCCGCTTGCGTCTCCTCAAATCCCCATAGCTTTCTTACTTCTCTTTCTATCTCATCAGCAATTTCAGGATGCTCTTTCAAGTATGTCTTTGCATTCTCTCTTCCTTGTCCCAATCGGATGTCTTTGTAAATATACCACGTTCCACTTCTTTCTATTACCTTTGCCTCAACTCCTGCATCTAAAATACAGCCTTCTCTTGATATTCCTTCCCCATAAATAAGTTCAAATTCCCCTTCTCTAAAGGGTGGAGCAACCTTATTCTTTACTACTTTAACTTTGACTTTTGTACCCGTGACCTCGCTTCCTTCTTTCATAGATTCAGCTTTTCTTACATCTATTCTCACTGATGCATAAAACTTTAATGCTCTACCACCTGGTGTAGTTTCAGGATTTCCAAAAAATACTCCCACCTTTTCCCTTAATTGGTTAATAAAAATAGCAACAGTTTTAGATTTGCTTATTACTCCTGTCAATTTTCTTAATGCTTGAGACATTAATCTTGCCTGGAGGCCAATAAAGGCGTCTCCCATTTCTCCTTCAAGCTCAGCTCGAGGGACAAGAGCAGCAACTGAATCTATGACTATTACATCTACCCCTCCACTTCTCACAAGTATTTCTGCAATCTCAAGGGCTTGTTCACCTGTATCTGGCTGTGATATTAAAAGATTTTCTAAATTTACCCCAATTTTCCTTGCATAGTTAGGATCAAAGGCATGTTCTGCATCAATAAAAGCTGCGACTCCACCCATTTTTTGAGCAGAAGCTATAATTTGTAGTGCAACAGTAGTCTTACCTGATCCTTCAGGACCAAAAAGTTCTATTATTCTTCCCCTTGGTACTCCACCAACTCCAAGAGCATAATCTAAAGTAAGAATACCTGTGGGAATAACAGGGACCTGAAATCTTTCTTGACTTCCTAATCTCATTATAGCGCCTTTACCAAACTGTTTTTCAATCTGAAATATAGCTGACTCTAAAGCTTTTTCTTTCTCCATACACTAAATACCTCACCTCTGATTTTTTCTTTAAGTTAATTATATCAATTCAAAAATTTTATAACAAGTTGAATTGAAAATCCTCATCTATCTCATGTTTTAATTCTTTTGAAAGTAATGAAGATAGAGCCTCATGGGGGGGTTTATTTTCATAAAGCACCTTATAAACTTCCTGAGTAATAGGCATATACACATTAGTTTTTTGAGATATATAATAAGCAGATTTAGCAGTATAGACCCCTTCCGCTACCATACCATTAAGCTTATTCATAGCCTCTTCTAAACTTAGACCCTCACCTATTAATTTACCTACAGTCCAATTTCTACTAAGAGCACTCGTAGAGGTTAAAATCAGATCTCCTAAGCCTGAAAGTCCTAATATGGTAAAGGGATGAGCCCCATATAAAATTGCCATTCTATTTATCTCAACAAGCCCTCGAGTAATAAGGCTTGCTTTTGCATTATATCCAAAACCAAGACCATCTGAAATGCCCGCTGCAATAGCTATTACGTTTTTTAAAGCTCCGCCGATTTCAACTCCTACTATGTCATCACTTCTATATATTCTCATAAAAGATAGACTTAGAATGTCTTGTAAATATTTTGCTGTATTTAAGTCAGAGGACGCAATTACAATAGCTAAAGGTTTTTTTTCCATAACCTCTTTTGCAAAACTTGGACCCGAGAGAGTTGCAATTTGATTAAAATCTACATCGAGTTCTTCTTTTATTATTTCAGAGGGTCTTTTCAAAGTAAGAATTTCTATACCTTTTCCTGTATTAACAAAAAATCCTGCTCTCTTCAAATAGGTATTATTTCCCTTTAAAAACTCCCTCAATCCTTGAATAGGAATGCTTAAAATAGCAATATCTGTATCTTTTGTAGCATAATCTATATTAGAAGTAATTTCAAGTGATGGAGCAAGCTTATAACCAGGTAAATAATATATATTTTCTCTTAATTCTTCTATTTTCTTTACCTTCTCTTTGTCTCTACCCCATAGTACAACTTTATAATTCTTTTCACATAATACATTTGCAAGTGCTGTTCCCCAGCTGCCACTGCCAAAAACAGCAATTTTTATCTTCTTACCTTCCAACTTATTTTATGTTCCTCCCCTTTTATGAGTCTTTTTATATTAGGAATATGCCTATAAATTATAAAAAGGCATACTAAAATTACTCCAATAAAATATTCCATCGGAGGCTTTTCTATATGATAAAGCAAAAAAGGATAAATAAGAGCAGAGGTAATAGATGCCACAGATTTGTATTGAGTAACTGCTACTATAATTATAGCAATAAAAAAGATGATCAGTGAAGACTTAGGAAAAAGGTAAAAAAGTATTCCAAAGGAAACCCCAACACTTCTCCCACCTCTAAATCCTGCAAATATGGGAAAAGAGTGTCCAATTACAGCCGCAATAACACATAAAAGTACAAAAAGATAATCACTATGTAAAAAACTTTGAGCTAAGTATACTGCAAGGATACCTTTACCTACATCCATCACAGCAACTATAACCGCTGGTCCCCACCCTAATACCCTCAATACATTTGTAGCTCCAAGATTTCCGCTTCCATAGTTTCTAACATCTATCCCCTTCCATAATTTCCCTACAATCAAGGCACTTGGAATAGAGCCAATAAGATAAGATAGTATCACAAGTAGTATTTTTAGAAACATACTATTCCCTCTTTCTTACTTCAATCTTTATAGGTGTTCCTACCCAGCCAAAGTAATTCCTGAGGAATTTCTCAAAATATTTGACCACATTTTTGTTCATTATTTCAGGTTCATTTACAAAAAACACTATAGTTGGTGGTGCCACATCAACTTGTGTAGCATAGTAAATTTTTAAAATCTTTCCTTTTTTAGAAAAGTTGGTCTTAGAAAGAGCTTCTCCTATAGCCCTATTTATTTGAGAAGTAGGTATTCTCATATTTCTAAGCTCAAAAAGCTTATCAACCCAGGGCAATATCTTCTTTACATTATAATTTCTAATGGCTGAAGTAAAAATAAATGGAAAATAGTCAAAAGGCTGCAAAATTTGAGGTACTATCTTTTCAAATTCCCTTCTTTCCTTTAGAGATGGGATTAAATCTGTCTTATTAAAAACAATTAAACAAGATTTTCCTTTATCTTCTATATAATGCAATATTCTTTTTTCTTGCTCCCTTATTCCTACCGATAAATCGATCACCATAATAGCAATGTCAATTCTTCTTATGGTCTGTAGAGTCTTCTGAACTGAAAGTTCTTCTAAGCCTTCCTCTACTTTTGCTGGTCTTCTTAATCCCGGCGTATCTACAATGATGTATTTTTTGCCATTAAAGTCCCAAATTAGGTCAACAGCATCCCTTGTGGTACCAGGAATTTCACTTACTATACTTCTATCTCTGCCAATTAAGGCATTTAGAAGAGAAGACTTACCACTATTAGGTCTTCCTACAAAAGCAAGTTTTATAGATTTGTCCTCAGAAGAAACTTCTTCGGGAGCTGGTATTAAAGATATTATTAGATCTAAAAGCTCATATAGATTTTGTTTATGTAGTGCTGAAATCGGGAAAGGCTCTCCAAGTCCTAAGGCGGTAAAAGGAGCAAGATATTCTTCCCGATCAATCCTTCCTTCCATTTTATTTACTACTAATATAACTCTTTTCCCAGACTTCCTCAGAATATCTACAAATTCATGATCCAAGGCTGTTAACTCCGATCTACCATCTACGACAAAAAGTATAAGATCACTTATGTTTATAACTTCTTGTATTTTTTCTTGGATAAGCTCACTTAAATCATCAGTTAAACCCCATCCTGCGGAATCTACTAAATAAAAATATTTTCCCTCATGTTCACACAAGTGAACAAGGGGATCCCTTGTCACTCCTGGTTCATCCGCTACAATAGCCTTTTCTTCTCCCACAATCCTGTTAAAAAGTACAGACTTTCCTACATTAGGTCTTCCAACTATACTTACTACTGGAACTCCTTTCTTTATACCAAATGAATCTCTAAGGGATAAAGACTCTTTAATAATGCTAATACCTCCTCTACAAAGTTATTAGGAGTAGATGTGCCCGTAATTATGCCTACTTTACTGTCTTCTTTAAACCAATTTTTATCTATCTCTTCCAAATTTTCAATATGATATGTTGGTACCTTTAGACTCAATGTTATATATAACCTCCTCGTGTTGGCACTATTTTTCCCGCCTAGAACCAGAGCAACGTCTACTATTTTTGAGAGTTTTTTAGCTTTTTCTTGTCGCTCAATAGTTTCAGGGCATATGGTATTAAATATCCTGATCTCTTTACCCTTATTCATTATCAGATTTACTTTTTGAATAGCATTATCAAAACTTTGCGTAGTTTGAAAAACTACCCCAATTTTAGGATAATATTCTACTTTCTCTATATCACTCTCATATTCTATCACTATACCTTGATTATCTGTATAACTCAATATTCCTATCACTTCAGGATGATTTTTTTCTCCTATTATTATTACTTTATATTTGTTATTCTTAAGATACTCTGCAAGAACCTGTACTTTTTTAACAAGAGGACAAGTTGCATCATAGATTTCATTTCCTAAGCTTTTATAAAAATCTATATCTCTTTGAGGTAAACCGTGAGCCCTAACGATCAAAGCTTTACCCTCTACAATTTCATCCTTCCCAAGCACCTTTATGCCCTTTTTCGACAATTCCTCTATTACCTTTGGATTATGAACTAATGCTCCCAAAGTATATACTTCACCTTTTAAGGACAGTATTTTTTCAGCAAGAGATATGGATTTTTTTACTCCCGAACAAAATCCGTAAGGAGTAGCAATATACACCTTCATCTTAAAAGCCCTATTAAACTTGCCTTTATTTTATTATTTACCTCTTTTATATCCTCTTTTGAAGGCTTTTTAATTTTAGATACATTTATTACTTTACCTATTCTAATATTTATTCGTCCCCTTAATTGAGGAAAGATCCATTTTCTTTTCCATATTTTCTCGGTGCCCTTTATTGCTACAGGAAGAATAGGAAGTCCATGAGTTAATGCGAGAGAAGCAGCACCATCTTTAAGTTCAAGAAGTCCCTTTTCAGGATGATCATTTCTTGTTCCCTCTGGAAATATTACTATTATTTCATTCTCTTTAATTAGTCTGTTTATTTTTTTCCAAGTTTCGTATTTAAAATCCTTTCTATCTACATCAATTGCTCCAAGCCATCTTAAAAAAGGATTAAATATTTTTGATTTAAAGAGTTCTTTTTTAGCAAGATAAAATAACCTCTTGTCAAAAGCAGCACCAATCACTATGGGGTCTAATATACTTACATGATTTGCTACAAGGATAAAAGAATGATTAGGAATATTCTCCTTTCCTTCTACCTTGTATCCCCATAGGATATTCAATAAAAATCTTACCACAACTATTAAGATTTTGTAGAAAAAATGAGAGATAGACTTTCTAATTTGCCTCATGATTTAAAGATTCTCTCCTTAATACCTCCTCTATTTGACTCATTATTTTATTTGTAAATTCTTCTTCTTTAATTCTATCAGGTTCTCCTTCATAATAAACAGGCTGCAAAAAAATCACCTTTATTCTTCCCTTAAGAGCTGGTAGCTTTTTCTCAGGAGGCCATATACAGTCAGCTCCAATGATAGCAGTAGGAACAACAGGAACTCTCATCTTAGCTGCAAAATATCCAATTCCCCTCTTAGGCTTAATATCTTTCTTTTCCAATCTTAATCTTGTTCCTTCAGGAAAAATTAACAAAATTTCTCCTCTTTTTAAGACTTCTATACCACCCTTTACAGCAGAAAGATCTGCATGTCCTCTCTCTACAGGAATTCCACCAAGATATTGAGCAAATCTTCCTAATAAGGGATATTTAAATCTTTCAACTTTACCAAGTGCCTTTATAGGCCTTGGTAAGCTTACAGCAATAGCCAAGACATCAAGGCTACTTCTGTGATTTGGGGCAATAATAACAGGTCCCTCCAAAGGTACATTCTCAAGGCCATTTATTTCTAATTTATATATTCTTTTAAGAAGTACCTTTATAACGCCTGCTATACTTTTATATACGAAAAACTGAAATTTCGTACTATATTTCCTCCTTTTCATAAGGAATTCCATCACAAGCAGGAGGCGTAGATTTTCCAACAGCACCAGCAAGAACAAGCATGGTTAATATATAAGGTATCATTTGAATAAATTGAGTGGGAATTCCAACCCCCTCAAGCCTTATTCTTATAGCCTCAGCTATACCGAAAAGTAGACATGCTCCAAAAGCACCTACAGGATTCCAATTACCAAAAATCATAGCAGCAAGAGCAATAAATCCTCTACCACCTGTCATATTTTCTACAAAAACTCTGGCGTGCTCTAAGGAAAGAAAAGCTCCTCCAAGTCCACCTAAGATACCACTTATTAGCACTCCTATATATCTATATTTGTATACGTTTACTCCTAAGGTATCCGCAGCTTGAGGATTTTCTCCTACAGCCCTAAGCCTCAAACCAAAAACCGTTTTATACAGCACATAATTAGAGAAGAATACTAAAACTATCATCAAAATGATAAGAGGTGATAGATCTCTAAATAATAAACCAATCCCTGGAATAGAAGATAACATAGGAATATTAATAGGGCTAAATCCTTCAATATGAGGAGAAGATCCTGCAGCTTTGAATATTAATCTAGAAAGAAAAGTAGTACCTCCGGCTGCCAACATATTTAATGCAGTACCACTTATTATTTGGTTTACTTTAAATCTTATAGAAACCACTGCATGGATTAAAGAAATAGTCATACCAGCAAGGATAGCAAATATAATTCCCACCATTGGGCTTTTAAAAAAGTAAGTCCCTACTGTAGCAAAAAAAGCTCCAAATAACATTATCCCCTCTAACGCGATATTAACTACCCCACTTCTTTCTGAAAAAACTCCTCCTAAGGAAGCATAGGTGAGGGGTGTTGCCATTCGAATAGCTGAAACTATAGTTTCCCAAGCAAATATAGACTCAAGCATATATAGTTTTCCTCCTTCTCTTTAAGAAGCGGATAAGAACCTCATTGCTAACCACAATAGTCAATATTATGACTGCTTGGAGTACAGATATTATCTCACGGGGAATATGAGTAAAAACATCCATTCCTATAGCCATTCTATCTAATGCCCCAAAAAGAAACGCAGAAAATACTATACCCGCAGGGTGATTTTTCCCCAACAAGGCTACCGCTATTCCAGTAAATCCCATTCCATGGGTAAAGTTATCAAGGAAGCGATATCTATAACCTAAAACATCATTAATACTAGCAAGCCCCGCTAAAGCACCACTTATTAACATAGATACGAAGATTATCTTTTGAGAACTTATTCCAGCATTTTCTGAGGCATGAGGGTTTAACCCTAAGGCTCTTATCTCATATCCTAATTTTGTTCTCCAAAGGAGATAATAAGTAAACAAGACGGCAAGAACAGCGAATATTAATGAGCTATTTAAAGGATTACTTTCAGGAATATTTATGCCAACTTTCTGAAAGAGAGCAAAAAGTTTTGGCAAAGTGGCAGAAGCTGGTAATTTAGCTGTCTGAGGGAGAGGATATACTACACCTTTCTCTCTAAAGGTATTTATCACAAGATAATTAGTAAGAGCATAACCTATCCAATTCATCATGATGGTATTTATCACTTCATGAGCCCCTAATTTTGCCTTCAAAATTGCAGGAATAAAAGCCCATAAAGCTCCTCCTATAGCTGCAAAAAGAAGAGTTATAAATAAATGTAAAAAAGGTGGAAATAAAGGAGCAATATAGAGACCTGCAATTGCCGATACAAATCCTCCAACAAGAATCTGTCCCTCAGCTCCAATGTTAAAAAGTCCAGCTTTAAAGGCTACAGCCACAGCAAGTCCAGCAAATATAAAAGAAGTAGCGTTAAATAGAACATATCCCCACCCATTAGGGTTTCCGAGAGCAAAATTTATTACCTCTTTATAAGTTTCTATGGGATTATGCCCCAACAGGTATATGATGATACCTCCAAAAAACAGAGCAATAAATATGGAAATTGTCGGACTTATTATATTTAAGATCAAGTTTTCTATAAACTCCCTATTTCTCAAATTAGAGCCTCCTTTAACTCTTTTTGTTTTTTAACACCCATCATATAATAACCCAGCTCTTTTTCGTCTACCTCACCTTCCAAGAAAGATCCTACAATCTCTCCATTGTACATCACAATAATCCTATCGCTTAAGCTTAGTATTTCATCAAGATCTGCTGATACTAATAAGATTGCTTTACCTTGATTTCTTAAATTAATTAATAATTGATGTATAAATTCTGTAGCTCCAATATCTAAACCTCTTGTAGGTTGAGAAGCTATTAAAAACTCAGGAGAAAAGCTAATCTCCCTTCCCACTACTACTTTTTGTTGATTACCGCCCGAAAGATGCCTAATAGGTGTTTTTATATTAGGAGTTTTTACATCAAATTCTTTTACAATTCTTTCTGCATGTGAATTTACCTTTTTATAGTCTAAAAAGACTCCCTTTGAGAAATCTTTATAGAAGTGTAAACCAAGAATAGAATTTTCAGCAACAGAAAAGTCAAGTATAAGCCCTCTTTTATGTCTATCTTCAGGAATATGACCTATATGCAGACGTCTTTGTCTTATGTTTTTCAATGTTATATCTTTACCCTTTATGTAAATTCTTCCCTTCTGTATGGGAATTAATCCTACTATACTCTCTATAAGCTCTGTTTGGCCATTTCCTTCTACACCTGCTATACCTACAATCTCCCCTGCTCTAATATTAAAAGAGATCCCCTTTACTACCTCAATTCCTTTTCTCCCTTTTACCCAAAGATTCTCTACCCTAAAGATCTCTTCTCCTTTTTCTATTTTCTCTTTTTCTACTCTTAAGAACACTTCTCTTCCTACCATGAGTTGAGCAAGTTGATATTTATTAGTATTTTTAGTCTCAAGAGTCTCAACTAATTTACCTCTTCTCATTACACTAACTCTATCAGAGATCTCTAAAACCTCATTTAACTTATGAGATATAAAAATTATCGTTTTACCCTGAGAAGCCAATCTTCTCAAAACCTTAAAAAGTTCCTCTACCTCTTGAGGAGCAAGAACAGCGGTAGGTTCATCTAAGATTAAAACCTCTGCTCTTCTATAAAGAAGCTTCAATATTTCTACTCTTTGAGCTTCTCCTACAGATAAATTTTCGACTTTTGTATAAAGCTCTACTTTAAAACCCGTAGCTTCCATCAATTCTTTTATTAAACTTTCGGCCTTTTTAAAATTAAGAGAGACTCCATTTTTTACTTCAGATCCTAAAATTATATTTTCAATTACAGAAAATGGTGGAATCAACATAAAATGTTGGTGCACCATACCAATTCCGTTCTCTATTGCATCTTTTGGAGAGTCAAAAACCACTCTTTTCCCTTTGATATAGATATTTCCTTTGTCAGGCTTATAAAGTCCATAAAGAATTTTCATTAAAGTGGACTTTCCTGCCCCATTTTCTCCTACAATAGCATGAATCTCACCTTGATATATGGAAAGATTTATATTATCATTTGCCAAAACTCCAGGAAAAGTTTTTGTAATGCCCTCAAGTTTTATGATTTCTTCCACAGAAAAACCTCCTTATAAAAGCCCCCTCTTTAAACAAGAGGGGGCTAATCTTAATAAGAATTTTATTATTTCTTCAAATATTTTGCTTTAAACTCCTCAAAAGTTTTATCATCGTATGGCACTACTATTTTTCCTGCTATAATCTCCTTCTTTATTTGTTCAACTTTTTGTACTACACCAAGAGGAAGAAGCTTTGTTCTCTCATAGTCAACACCGTTATTCTGTAAACCGAACACTCTTATTCCACTCTTAAATTTTCCTTCTTTCACGTCTTTTATAGTTTCATATACTGCTACATCTACTCTCTTTAACATACTTGTAATAATTCTATCAGGCATTATCCAGGACTGGGGAGAATCCACACCAATAGCGTATTTATTGGTTTCTTTTGCTGCCTCAAAAACTCCCTCCCCCGATGCTCCAGAAGCATGATAAATTATATCTGCTCCTTGTTTATATTGAGCTAATGCCAATTCCTTTCCTTTAACAGGATCCTTAAATGCTTCTCCAGTAACTCCTATGTAGTTTATTAAAACCTTTACTTTTGGATTTACATACATAGCTCCAGCTTTATATCCTACCTCAAATTTATGGATCAATGGCATATCCATACCACCTACAAATCCTATGACGTTAGTTTTGGTCATTAACCCTGCGACAACTCCCACAAGAAAAGATCCTTCATGCTCATTAAATACCAAGGAAGAAACATTTGGCAATCCTTCTATTACTCCATCTACAATAGCAAACTTTACTTTCGGAAAATCCTTTGCCACCGCAGTAATAGCATCAGTAAATAAGAAACCTACGCCTACTACTAAGTCATAGTTTTGTTCTGCGAGAGTTCTAAGAAGTTCCTCTCTGTTGGCTCCACCAGGACCAGGCTCTAAATCTTTCCCCTCTACCTTAAGAACTTTAATAGCCCTTTGAAGTCCAGCATATGCAGCATCATTAAAAGATTTATCACCTCTTCCACCTACATCATAGACAATACCTACTCTTACAGTCTTAGCTGAAAATCCAATACTCATTAAGCCCACAAAGGAAAGAATCAAAAATAGCACAAAAATTTTACGCATACTTAAAACCTCCTTCATTGAGTAGAGTTTTGGGAAAATTAAATTGAAAAACTAATCTTTTAAACCTCATCACCTCCCCGCAAAACTTTTCTTGGTTTTCCCTCTCCCTGAGATGCCACGTATCCTTTCTCTTCTAATGTATCTAAAAGTCGTGCTGCTCTATTATAACCTATACTAAACTTTCTTTGAATATATGAAGTAGAGATAACTTTTCTTCCTTTTAAGAGCTCTATTACTTGAGGAAGCAGGGGATCGTTAAAATCAGAGATTTCTCCTTTCTCCTCTTCTTTATCTAAACTTTCAAGAGATATGGGCTCCATTAAAAGCTCTGAGGTGTTTTCTAAAATATAATTAACCACGTTTTTAATATCCTTTTCATCTACATAAGGAGCTTGAAGCCTTACAGGATGGCTACTGGTTATAGGATGATAAAGCATATCTCCCTTACCAATTAGTTTTTCTGCACCACCATCATCTAAAATTATTCTTGAATCAATCTGAGACGACACTGCAAAGGCAATTCTTGATGGAATATTAGCTTTTATTAAGCCAGTTATTACATCTACTGAGGGCCTTTGGGTAGCTACCACTAAATGAATTCCAGCAGCTCTCGCTTTTTGAGCTAATCTGCATATTAAATCTTCTATTTCTTTTGGAGATGTCATCATTAAATCATTTAACTCATCAATAATTATCACAATGTAAGGTAAGTTTTCTTCATCATTTAAATTCTTATACTCCTCTATGTTTCTTACTTCCTTTCTTTCAAAAATTTCATATCTTCTCTCCATCTCCCCAACAGCCCATCTAAGAGCAAATACTGCCTTTTTAGGTTCCGTTACTACTGGATGTCTTAGATACCTACCTACAAGTTTATTATAGATGGAAAGTTCTACCCTTTTAGGATCAATCATTAATAAGCTCAACGTTTCAGGGGTATTCTTATACAGAAGGCTTATAATTAGAGAATTTATAAACATACTTTTGCCAGAACCCGTAGTTCCTGCAATAAGAAGATGTAATACTTCAGATAAGTTTGCAACTTTTATATTACCTATGAGATCTTTACCGAGGGCAAAAGTTAACGGATGCTTTGACTCAGTAAAAACATCACTCTCCAGTATTTCTCTAAGATATACTTTCACTGGCTTACTTCTTGGAATTTCTACTCCTATTACCGATTTTCCAGGAACAGGCGCTTCAAACCTTACACTTGGAACAGCAAGGGCAAGAGCAATATCATTTGATAGACTCAAAACTTTACTCACTCTAATACCAGGGGAAAGAACAATATTATACCTGATCACAGAAGGTCCCACATTCCAATCCTTTACTTTTGCCTCTATCTTAAAACTTTTTAAGGTCTCCTCTAAATTCTTTGCCATTTGTTCATAGTCCTCATTCTCAAATTTAGCTTGGGAATAAGATAATATAGAGGTAGGAATTGCAAAATCACACTTTAATTTTCTCTCCCTAGGAAATGTCATTGAAAGATTTTCCTTCGATACCTCTTTTACAACTTTTTTTGGTGATCTTTCAGGCTTTCTTAGGGTCTCCGTATTTAAATTTCTAACCCTTTTTTTTGAAATATCTTTAAGAGAAGGAGATAAAAACACAGCTATAACAAGGGTAATAAAGGAAAATATAATGTATCCTGAAAACCCAATATATGGAAAAAGTTCTAACAAAAGACTTCCTATTTGTCCTTGATACTTTGATAGATTCAAAACCTTTATAAGAAGAGAAAAAACACCTAAAAAAGAGAGGAAGTACAAACTTAAAGAGATTAGTTTTTGCTTTTCAATTTCTTTAAATAGAAGATAATACATTATAAATCCCTCGAAAACAATGAAAAGAATTAAATATACACCAAAGAAGTTTTTTATAAAATTGACAAAACTTCTCCCTAAAACTCCGCTTGATTCTGGAAATACCCAAGATAATAAGCCAAATATATTTATACAGAGCAAAAAAATCCCAATTAATTTCTCTTTATGCATTTTTAAATCTCCCATACTAAAGGGACTACTACAGGTTTCCTTTTTAACTCTTCATTGAAAAAGTTCTCAAGAACTTCTCTAACAAGAGTCTCTTTATTTATACCCCCATTTCTTCCAACTTTCTTCTTAAAAGCTTCTCTTACTTTTTCTTTTGCTGTTTCTATCAATTCCTCTGATTCTTTTACAAAAATAAATCCTTTTGAAATAATCTCTGGCCCTTCCAAAATTAGGCCTGTCTCACCATCTACAAGTACCCCTACAATTAACACTCCGTCTTCAGCTAGCTTCTTACGTTCCATCAACACGATATTTCCTATGTCTCCAATACTAAGCCCATCTACATATATATTATTTAAGTTAATCCTACCATTTATTATGGCTTTTTCCTCATCAAATTCAAGAACTGTACCGTTCTCTATTATTATTATGTGTTCCTTTGAAATTCCTAACTCTAAACCTATTTTTTTAAGCAAAGCTAAATGTCTATATTCTCCATGATAAGGTATGAGATATTTAGGTTTTAAGAGATTTATAAACATCTTTATTTCTTCTTGGGCAGCATGTCCTGAAACATGGACTCCTGCATCCTTTCCATATATAACCTCTACACCTTTTCTGAACAATTGATCCACCATCTTATAAACCATAATTTCATTTCCAGGTATGGGCTTGGTGGATAATATTACTGTATCTCCTGGTTTAAGAAAAAGTTGTTTATACGAATGATTAGTAAGAAGAGACAGAGCTGAGTATGGCTCTCCCTGGCTTCCTGTGGTAAGGACAAGAACTTTTTCATCAGGAAGATTGTTTACGTCTTTAATGTTTATTAGTATATTTTCGGGAATGTGTAAATATCCTAATTTTGTGGCAACTTCTATATTATTTATCAAGCTTTTTCCAGCTATAGCAACCTTTCTTCCAAATTTTAATGCCATATCTATAGCTTGCTGAATACGATGAAAATTGGAGGCAAAAGTAACAAGAAATATTCTGCTTTTTGTAGAACTAAATATACCTTCAAAAGTGCTTTTCACTAAACTCTCTGAGGGGGTTATTCCAGGTTGTTCCACATTTGTACTATCACAAAATAGGGCAAGAACTCCTCTTTCTCCAAGCTCTACTAATTTATTAAAATCTGGAGGATTACCATCTATAGGAGTTTGATCAAGTTTAAAGTCTCCGCTTATTACGATCAAACCTATAGGGGTAGTTATAGCAAGTCCAATGGTATCAGGAATACTATGAGTCTGTCTAAAAGTCTCAATGGTAAAAGGACCTATATTTATAGTCTCATTAGGTTTAATTTTATTAAGATTAGCTTTGAGTCTAAATTCTTCTAATTTTTTCTCCACTAAACCAAGAGTTAATGAAGTACCATATATGGGTACATTCAAATCCTTTAATATATATTGAAGTGCTCCTATATGATCCTCATGTCCATGGGTAAGAATTAAAGCCTTAACTTTATCTTTATTAGCTAACAAATAAGAAATGTCAGGAATAACAAAATCAATACCAAGCATATCTCCATCAGGAAACATTAAGCCGGCATCTATTACAATAATACTATCTCCATACTGGAGAAGAAGCATATTTTTCCCTATCTCTCCGAAACCACCAATGGGTATAACTTTCAATCTATGTTTCATTTACTTGAAAACCGTACTCCTTCAGGATTTTTATTAGTTCTGCTCTATTTTTGCTGTCTATAGGAGATAATGGCAACCTACACTTTCCAACATTATATCCAAGAAGATTTAAAGCCTCTTTGAGGGGAATGGGATTTGTAGTTAGGAATAAACCTTTAAATATAGGTAATAGTTTTAAATGTAACTCTGCGGCTTTTTCCACTTTTCCACTAAAATAACTATTTATCATCTCTTTTATTTCTTTTCCTACTATGTGGGACGCCACACTTATAACCCCATCTCCTCCTACACTAAGAAGGGGTAAAGTCATAGAGTCGTCACCACTATAAAGTAAGAAGGGATGTGGCAGAAGCTTTCTTATCATTGCAATTTGATTAATATCTCCACTTGCCTCTTTCACTCCTACAATATTTGGACAATCCTGAGCAAGTCTCTTTAAGGTCTCAGGAAGAACATTTACCGCAGTTCTTGATGGTATGTTGTAAACTATGATAGGGAGAGAAGTCTCTGATGCAATTTTGGCAAAGTGTAGATATAACCCATCCTGAGGAGGCTTATTATAGTAAGGGGCAGTAGCTAAGATACCGTCTACTCCAATTTTTTCAGCTTCTTTCGTAAGTTCTACTGATTCCTTTGTACAATAATTTGTTGTCCCTGCGATTACTTTAACTCTATCTCCTGCTACCTTTTTTACCCTCTCAAAAAGAGCTAATTTCTCTTTATTAGACAATGTAGGAGCTTCTCCTGTAGTACCCGAGACAAGAATACTATCACTTCCATCTTCAATCAGTTTTTCCACAATCCTATCCACTTCACTCCAGTTAATCTCCCCATATTCATCAAAAGGGGTTATCATGGCTGTAATCAAACTACCAAAATGGACCATAATCTAAGCCTCCTCCCTATTTAAGAAAGATTCAAGTCCATAAAAGAATCCTTCTCTCTTAACTATCTCTCTAACAGCCATCAATACTCCTGGAATATAACATTCCCTACTCAAGGCATCATGTCTTATACTCAGAGTCTGTCCCAGCCCCCCAAATATTACTTCTTGATGAGCTACTAAACCAGGAAGTCTTACACTATGTATATTGATTGAATCTAATTTTCCTCCACGGGCACCTGGTAATTTCTCAATCTTTGTTGCATCTTTATGGGTTAAGTTGTATTTTTTCATCTCCTCTCTAAGTACTTCTGCTGTTAATATAGCTGTTCCGGAGGGTGCATCAGCTTTTTCATTATGATGTAATTCAATGATTTCAACATCTGGGAAATACTTTACTACTTGTTTTGCAAGCTGGATCATTAATACAGCTCCTAATGCAAAATTAGGAGCGATTAAAATTGCAGTTTTATTCTTAACAGCAAGATCTTTAAATTCTTCCATCATTTCTTGAGTAAGTCCTGTGGTCCCTACCACCATTCTTTTTCCTTTTTGTAGAACCTTTTTAATATTCTGATAGGCTGCCTCTGCATTAGTAAAATCTATTGCCACATCAAAATCTTCTTGGAGTTCATCTATACTTTCCACAACTTCAAGAGAAATCTTATCTATCCCAATAATCTTTTCATATTTTTCTCCCTTAAAATAAGGATCTATAGCACCTACGAGTTCTATATCAGTAGCATCAATAAGTGCTTTACCTATAACTTTTCCCATTTTTCCGCAAGCTCCAAATAAGACTGTTTTAATCATTTTATACTTCCCCCTTTAAAATCTCTTTATGTTGAGAATTTATAGGACCTACCACAGACATAGCAAAGGGCTTACTAAATATATCTTTTATCGTACTATTGATATCTTCTAAAGTCACTTTTCTTATTTTCTTTATTTTTTCAGTCCAAGGGACAATTTTTCCATAAGTAATATAAGAGTCTATAAGATAAAATAACCGCTGAGAAGGACTTTCAATAGCCATTAAAATACTATTTATAGTTTGCCTCTTAGCAAGATCTAGCTCTTCTTTTGATAAACCTTCTTTAATTAATTTTTCTTTCTCCTGAGCTAAAGTTTTAAAGGTCTCAACCACTGTTTGAGGTGCAGTAGCAGTATAAATACCAAATAAAGAAGCATCTTTAAAACTTAAAATATGGGTCTCTACACTATAAACAAGTCCCCTTTTTTCTCTTAACTCCCTAAATAGTCTCGAACTAATACCCCCTCCAAGACTTACCGAAAGTAAAGCAAGAGATTCTCTATTAGGGTCTCCAGGGACATATCCCTCTGTCCCCCAAAGAATTTGTACTTGTTCAAAATTTCGCTTTAAAAAAACTGATTTTGGTCTATATTTAGGTGGTTTTTGAGCACTTGAGATTAAGAATTTACTTGAGGTGTTTTGGGTAAAATAAAAATCAAGAACCTCTTCTATCCTTTTTGAAGGAACATCCCCGCTAATCCCAATAATCATGTTATTTAATTTATAATGTTTATTATAAAAGGAAATTACGAGATCTTTATTAAAATTTGACACTGACTTCTCAGTACCTAATATTTCTCTCACTAAAGGATGACTATCCCAAGAAGCCTTAAAGAAATTATCAAATACCAACTCTTCTGGCGAATCTTTATACATTCTAATCTCTTCTCTAACTACAGACTTTTCCAAATTTATCTCTTCTTCAGAGAACCTTGGCCTTAAAATAATATCACTAAGAAGCTTTACTCCTGAGACAAAATGATAACTTAAAATCTTTAATGTAAAGTAAGTGGTTTCTTTAGTCGTGAAAGCATCAAGCTCTCCACCTAACCGATCAATTTCCTTTCGTATCTCATCTATACCCCTTCCAGAGTTATTCTTAAACAAAAGATGTTCCACAAAATGAGCAAGACCATGTTCTATCTTCTCCTCATGTCTTGAGCCTACCTTAATTGCTACAATTATATTTATGGTCTTTCTTGAGGGTATATAGTCATGAATAATTTTTAGGCCATTTTTTAACTCAATCTCAGATATATTCATCTACCAAATTAAAGGTCTTTTCTACTTAAGCTTATTCTCCCACTGGGATCTATAGAATCCACCTTTATAAGAATTTCATCTCCTAAATTAATTTCTTCCCTTGTCTGATTTTTACCTGTTCCTGTAGTCTTATATTTTGAGATATGAAGAAGCCCTATTTTACCTGGCAATATCTCTACAAAAGCACCATAATCTGTAACCCTTATAACTTTTCCTAAGAAGATATCTCCCTCTTTAATATCTCTTGTATACTCTTGTACCATTTGAGCAGCTTTTTCTGCAGATTCTTGATCTGGTGCTGAAATATAAACTAATCCCTCAGGTTTTATATTTATAGTTGTATGAGTTTCTTCAATTATCTTTTTTATATTCTTTCCGCTGGGACCAATTAGGTCTCCAATCTTATTTGGATTAATTTCTAAAACCATTATTCGTGGTGCATATGGAGAAATTTCTGGTCTCGGTTGAGAAATAGTTTTCTCCATTATGTCAAGAATTTGATATCTTGCTTCTTTTGCTTGTTTCAAAGTCTTTTCAATAATTTCATAAGATAGTCCATCTACTTTAATATCCAATTGCACTGCTGTAATGCCATTTTTAGTTCCAGCTATTTTAAAATCCATACCTCCTAAAGCATCTTCAAGTCCTTGGATATCTGTAAGTACTTCAAATTTCTCTCCTTCCTTAATTAATCCCATAGCTACTCCAGCTACATGAGTTTTTATAGGAACACCTGCATCCATCAGAGAGAGACTACTACCACAAACACTTGCCATAGAGGTAGAACCATTGGAACTTAATACTTCAGAGACAACTCTAATTGTATAAGGAAATTCTTCTTCCTTAGGAATAAGAGGAAGCAATGCTCTTTCTGCAAGAGCTCCATGGCCTATCTCTCTTCTCTTAGGACCTCTAAGGGGTTTTGCCTCTCCAACCGAAAAGGGTGGAAAATTGTAATGGTGAATATATCTCTTAGGCTCGCTCTCTATAACACTTTCTATTATCTGTTCTTCTCCAGCCCCCAAAGTTACCACAGAAAGAACTTGAGTTTCTCCCCTCTGAAAGAGAGCAGAGCCATGTACTCTACTTAAAACTCCGACCTCACAACTTACAGGTCTCAACTCATTAAGTCTTCTACCATCAACTCTTCTTTTCTCTTCAAGGATCACTTTAGTTAATATTGCTTTCGCCTCTTGATTGATTATCTCATCAATCTGCGCTGTTATCTCTCCATAAATAGGCTTAAAATGTTCTATTACTCTCTTTTTAAGATCTTCAAGAGCCTTTTGTCTTTCAGACTTACTTGGAGTGAAAATAGCATCTCTTATCTGATCAACAGTGACATATTCCAACACATCTTTCTTTAAGTTTTCATTCACTACAAAAGGCTCATAGTTAAAAGGAACAGGATTTACCATGGACAAAATTTCTTCTTGAAAATTAATAACTTCTCCTATTTGTTCGTGAGCTCTTATTATTCCTTCTAAGAAGATCTCTTCTGGTACCTCTTTTCCATCACCCTCTATCATTAAGACAGCATCTTTTGTGCCAGCTACAACCAAATCAAGAAGTAAAGAATTACTTAAAGCAACCGACGGATTTATATACCATTCTTTACCATCCCAACCCACTCTTACTGCTCCGATGGGACCCTTAAAGGGTAATCCCGCAAGCATTATGGCACAAGAAGCACCAATTATAGAGGGTATATCTGTAGAGTTTTCATGATCGTAAGAGAGTACTGTTACTATTACTTGGACTTCGTTTCTAAAGTCCTTTGAGAATAATGGCCTTAGAGGTCTATCAATTAACCTAGCAAATAGAATCTCAGGCTCTGTAGGTTTTCCCTCTCTTTTAAAAAATCCTCCTGGAATTTTCCCAGCAGCATATAATCTCTCCACATACTCGACCGTTAAAGGGAAAAAATCAACATCTTCTTTCTTCTCTTCAGAGGCAACTACTGTAACAAGTACAGTGGTTTCCCCATACTGCACAAGAGCAGCTCCTGTAGCTTGCCAAGCAACCTTTCCTATGTCAATTTTTAATGTCTTTCCTGCAAAATCCTTTTTAAATGAATATGTCTGTCGCATAATTTACTACTTTCTTAACCCCAGCTCTTGTATTAGTTTCTTATACCTTTCAAAATCTTTTTCTTGTAAATATTTAAGTAATTTTCTTCTACGGCCAATCATTTTAAGTAGTCCTACACGAGAATGATAATCCTTTTTATGTACCTTTAAATGTTCTGTAAGCTTTTTTATTCTTTCTGTAAGTAATGCAATTTGTACCTCTGGTGATCCAGAATCATTCTCATTTAATCTGAATTTTTCAATGATCTGTCTTTTTTCTTCCTTCGTTAGAGCCATACTTTACCTCCTTTTATATTACAAAAAATCGCCTATAGTAATGGTAACCCATCACTATAGGTTAGTTATATTTTAACACAAATTATTTAACATTGACAACCTTAGGAGAAACAAACTTTAATAAATTCTTTTTTGCATCCTCTACATGGCGCACAAAAAGACAGTATAAACTTTTATTATCAAAATTTTTTATTTCTTTCTTATTTTGGATAGGTGCTATTAAAATATTTATATCATTCTCTAAGGCTGTAGAGTACTTAATACTTGCTCCCGCCACAGATAAGACTTCTCCCTCCTTTGAAACATCTCCAATTACGCCTATTTTTAAGTTATCAGAGAATTTAAGGCCCTTTTCATAAGCCCAAAAAGCTAAAATCAAACACAACATTTCTGATCTACCATAAAATTGAACTTCATCTTTTACATTAAACCCTTCAAACTTTACTAATTTGTATTTGGAAACTTGAGAGTAAGAATAGAGATCTCCCAAAATAAGATGGTAGAAGAAATCATAGAAATGTGGATTTTTTGCCTTTAGAACTAATATGTAAAAATTTGACGGAAAATCTTCTGGAATATTTAAAAACAATTCTTTAACATTTACAACTTTACCTTCGTCAAAATATACAAAGAAAGAGGCTAAAATTTCTAAAATTAAAAAAAACCCAATAATCACTATTACAATTCTGATCTGCACTTTCTTATAAGCTCTATTTCTTTTTTTAGAAGATCTTCTACCTTAGTTAATAAACTCTCAATATAGGCGTCCATTTCCTTTTTTATTTCTTCTGCTTCCTTTTTTGCATTTCTAATTATATCCTCTGCTCTTTTTTGAGCCTCAAGGGTGATATTATTGCTACTTACAAGTATTTCAGCTTCTTTTTGAGCTTGCTTTATTATTTCTTCTGCCTCTATATAGGCTTTATTTATAATCTTCTCTTTATTTTCCACTATTTTTTTTGCCTCATAAAATTCCTCAGGTATGGATTTATCAAGTTTTTCAATTAGTTCCATTAATCTGTCTTTATCCAAAAGAACCTTATCCCACACAGGAATAGCAGGTGAATTTTCAAGAATATCTCTTAACTCCTTTAAAGTCTTTATAATTTCTTCCATATTTTACTAAACCTCTTTACTTAACTTTAAATTTCTCATAAAGTTTTTCAGCTACATAATCAGGAACAAGTCCCTTTATGCAGCCTCCAAATTTTGCAATCTCTTTAACCATACTTGAACTTAAAAAGGTATATTTCAAATCACTTACTAAGAAAACGGTCTCACACTCTGGATATAACTTTTTATTAGTTAAAGCTTGCTGAAATTCATACTCAAAATCAGAAACCGCCCTAAGACCTCTTATTATAATTTTCACATCAATTTTTTTTAGATAATCTACTAACAATCCACTGAAGTGGTCTATTTTAACATTTGGTATGTCTTTTAATGAGTGCCTCAACATGTCAAGTCTTTCTTCAAGAGAGAAAAGAGGAGTTTTAGATATATTTTCGGCCACAAGAACTATGACCTCATCGTAAATTTTTGCTCCCCTTTGTATGATATCAATATGTCCGTTAGTAACAGGATCAAAACTTCCAGGATAAACAGCTTTTATCATTTTTTATCTCCCTTAATATTTATAAAAGGACAGTACGGTCTCACCATAATTTTTTTCTAAAAATTTAGACAAATTAAAAAGATCATCTGGTAAAATTGTCTTTTTATGATGCTCTATGATCAATATACCATCAATCTTTAGCCAGTTATAATTATTGACATATTCTACCACATTTAAAATCTTTTCGCTCAATTCATACGGCGGATCTGCAAATATGATATCATACTTCTCCTCTGGAGTTTTATTTAGAAATTCAAAAACATCTTTATATATTACTTTAGTTTTTTCTTGTATTCCAAGATTTTTAAGGTTTTCCCTTAGAAGTTTTACTGCATGGATATGATTCTCCACGAATACAGATTTTTCTGCCCCATAACTTATAGCTTCAATACCTACAATACCAGAACCTGCAAAAAGATCAAGGAAAAAACTTCCCAAAACCTTTTCGGATATAATATTAAACATAGACCTTCTTACTTGTTCCATAGTAATCCTATAATTTCCTTGTCTCAAAACTTTTACTTTTTTATCTTTTAAAAAGCCTCCCGAGACTTTTATTTCAGAGGACAATTTCTTTTAACTCTCCCCTTAGATATTTATTTAGCCATTTATTCAATAAAACTTTCTCATATTCCTCCATTCTTTCATTCTGATTTTTTATGACCTCAAAAGCTTCATTTCTCGCTATCTCAAAAAGTTTCATATCTTTTGTTAAATCTACAAAAAGAGCATCTAAAGTACCATGTTGTTTTGTTCCAAAAAATTCTCCTGGGCCTCTTATTTCCAAATCTTTGTTAGCTATAACAAATCCATCATTAGTTTCTACCATTACTTTTAATCTCTCTTTAGCATTTTCACCCTTCAGATCTGCAATAAGAAAACAATAAGATTGTTCGCTTCCCCTTCCCACTCTTCCCCTCAATTGATGAAGTTGGGCAAGTCCAAATCTATCTGCGTTTTCTATAACCATTATAGATGCATTAGGTATATCTACACCCACCTCTATAACTGTTGTAGCAACAAGAATTTGTATTTCTCCCTTTTGAAACTCCTCCATTATTCTTGTCCTTTCTTCTCTTGGTACTAACCCGTGAATTAGACCTATATTAAATCTTGGAAAAAATTTTTTTAGTTCTTCGTATAGTTTTTTTGCGGATTCTGCCTCTAACTTCTCTGATTCCTCTATTAATGGGCACACTACAAAAGCCTGCTTGCCTTTCTCAATTTCCTTTTCTACAAAAGAATAGACCTTTCTTCTTTCCTTTTTAGAGAAGAGATAAGTTATAACAGGCTTTCTCCCAGGAGGAAGCTCGTCAATTATAGAGATATCTAATTCTCCATAAAGTACCAAGGCAAGAGACCTAGGAATAGGAGTTGCGGTCATTACAAGGAGATGTGGAGCTTCACCTTTTTTCCATAGCTTTGCCCTTTGTATTACGCCAAATCTATGTTGTTCATCTATGATTACCAAACCTAACTTTTTAAAAGTCACCTCTTCTTGAATCAAAGCATGGGTTCCTATCACTACTGGAAGTTTCCCTTCTGCAAGATCAAGATAAATATAAGTTTTTTCCTTTTTAGGGGTACTGCTAGTCAGTAATGCTATTTTTATGCCTAAGGGTTCAAAAATATTCTTGAGCCTATTATAATGTTGCTCTGCTAAGATTTCTGTGGGCACCATAAAAGCGGTCTGATATCCATTATCATAAGCAAGGATTGTAGCAAGAGCTGCAATTACTGTTTTACCCGAACCTACATCTCCTTGCAAAAGCCTATGCATAGGTCTTCCTGAAGTCAAATCCTTTTTTATCTCTTCCCATACCTTTTCCTGAGCTTTTGTTAACTTAAAGGGTAAAGAGCCTAAGAATTTTTCTACCAATTCACTTTGAATATTAAAGACAGGAGCAGATAATTCCTCTATCTCTCTCCTCTTTTTTGCAAGATTAAGCTGTAAAAAGAATAATTCTTCAAAGGTTATCCTCTTGGATGCACTTGCCATAGTTAGGAAAGAGGTTGGAAAATGCTTCTCCCATACACTTACAGGTTTATCCATAAGATTATATTTTTCTCTCAAATACTTAGGTAAAGGATCTTCAAGAAAAATAGAATAATCTGTCAATGCATCGTATATGATTTTTCGCAGGACTTTTTGAGTAAGACCAGAAGTTAACGAATAAATAGGTACTATTCTTCCTACGTTTAAAAACTCCTTATCTTCCCCCTCATCCAAAGTCTCATATTCAGGATTTTCAAACTCTATGTGTTTTAGGAGCCTTTTGGCTTCTCCAGAGATAAGAAGCTCTGTACCAGGTGGAAGAACCTGCTTAATATACTTCTGTCCATACCATACTGCATATGCCCATCCTGTATTGTCGCTTATCTTTGCCTTTATTATAGGGATCTTTTTGTAAAGGGTTTTTGTTTCTTCATAATCTATAATTTTTACTTTTATGGTCACCCTCTCACCAGGTTTTATTTCTGAAATCTTCTTTAATTTAGACCTATCGTCATAATCCCGTGGATAATAGGTAATTAAATCATAAATAGTATGTATTTCAAGTCTATTTAAGAGCTTAGCTCTGTGAGGACCAACCCCTTTTGCAAACTGAACAGATTTCTCCCAGAAATTTTCATCGGTATAAAATTCTATTGCTCTTTCAATAATATCCTTAATCCTTACTACCGCTTGTGCTCTTTCCTCATAAGTCCTTTTGGAATAATCCTTTATTAGGTCCAAGACCTTTTGAGTCCAAAAACCATTCCAAAGAGGAAACTGTTTAAGAGCTACAGCAAGTGCCTTTTCTAATCCATATTTAATACTCTTATCAGAAAAATTAGAAGAGATTTCATTTTCTAAAATGTTTTTGAGTCCCTTAAGAAGTTTTATCTCTGTAGGCATTATTATAGGTTTATTCTATGCCGAAATAATAATAATAAAAAGGTTGACCTCCATATATAAGGTCAATAGAGTACTCTGGATATCGTTCTTTTATTTTTAATAATAAATTCTCTGCTTCTTCCTTTGTTATATCCTCTCCATAGTATATACTTATAAGCTCCGAAGTTTCGTCTATAAGTAAATTTAAAAGATCTAAAGAAATCTCGAAAATGTCATCTCCTGCTACTTTTACTTCATCATTAGCTAAGCCAATGAAATTTCCTTCTTTTATAACTAATCCATTCAAAAAGGAATCTTTTATAGCTCTTGTTATCTCCCCTATTTTAATTTTTTGCATAGCTTTCTCCATTTTTTCCTTCACAACTTCCCAAGTATCTCTTGGATTGTAATCATACAGAGCTCTGATACCCTCAAGGACATGTTTTGTAGGAATAATAACTACCCTATCTTTATGAATATTCTCTAATTGCTTTGCTGCTAAAATCACGTTTTTGTTATTAGGTAAAATAAAAACTTTTCTTGCTCGAACCTTTTCAACCGCATTAGAAAGAGCCTCTACACTAGGATTTAACGTTTGTCCCCCATTTATGATTATATCTACCCCTAAACTCTTAAATATTTCGTTTATTCCCTTTCCCCAAGAGACAGCTACAAAGCCAACATCCTTCAATGGTGTTTTTTCGTCTTCAGAAATTTCTTCTCTTAATCTCTCTTCATGTTGCTCAGCCATATTATCAATCTTTATTCTCGACAAACTCCCAAGTTCTAATGCTCTCTCAAGTACTAATCCAGGATGATTAGTATGAATGTGAACTTTTAAAAGACCAGGGGCCTCTGAAGTTACTATACTATCTCCTTGAGTTTCAAGCCATTTCTTAAAGTTTGTAAAATCAACGTTTTCATGAGAATTTATTATAAATTCAGTACAATATTGATAAGTTAACACATAACTTTCTAAGACTTCTTTTTCGGGTTTTTCTTTTATTTCCACTGTAGGTTTCTCTTCCTCTTCCAACTTTAATTCAACTCCGGAAAGTGCCTCATAAAAACCAGTCCAGATCCAAACAAGTCCCTGTCCTCCTGCATCAACCACTTTTGCTTCTTTCAATATAGGTAATAAATTAGGAGTATTTAAAAGGGATTCTTTAGCTTTTTCAAGGGTTCTTTCCATTATCTTTAAAATGTCTTGAGTTTCCCTTAATGCTAATACTGCTTCTTTTACTCCATCTCTTAATACTGTCAATATAGTTCCTTCCGTAGGTTTAAGAACTGCCCTATAAGCAACTCTTGTTGCATTTTGCCAACTCTTAACCCATATTTTGGCATCTATTTCATCACAATTTTTAATAACTTCGCAAAATCCCCTTATAATCTGAGAAAGGATCACTCCAGAGTTTCCTCTTGCTCCCATTAAGGATCCTCTTATTGCTGCATCGGCTATGTTTTTTATAGTCAAGTTTTTTACTTTTTTAATTTCATTCAAAGTAGACTGCATAGTATAAAGCATATTAGTTCCGGTATCCCCGTCAGGCACAGGAAATACATTTAGCAGATCTATTTCTTCTCTATGTTTTCCTAACTCATAAGTGGCATACTCAAAAAGCTTAATTAGGAGATTAGTATCAATCTTATATAAACTCATCATACCTCTTCTTCCCACACTATTGGTTCTTTTTCTTCTTTAACCCTTATACCCCACACATTTACATTTATCTCTTTCACATTAAGACCTGTGGTTCTTTCTAAACTCCACTTAATTCTCTCCATAACATTATGCGCTACTTCTGGGATTCTAACACCGTAAGCTACAATTATATAAAGATCAATTTTTATACCATCTTCATCTATTTCCACTCTAACTCCTCTGCTAACTTCCTCTAACTTTAACAACTCACTTATTCCATCAGCAATATTACTCGCTGCCATTCCTACCACGCCATAACTTTGAAGAGTAGCAATACTCGCCAAAGTTGCAATTGCACTTGGGGATATTTCTACCCATCCAAGCCCTGTAAAGTATTTTTGCTTATTCTTTTCTTTCTTAGATATAAAGTCTTGGATCCAACGCATCTCTGAGACCATCCCCTAAAAGATTAAAACCAAACACTATTATCATTATAACAAGACCTGGAGCTACTGGGTACCACCAACAGCTCCTTAAATAGGCAAGTCCTGCCTGTACCATAGACCCTAAACTAGGAGTAGGAGCCTGAACTCCTAATCCTAAAAAGGAAAGCCCTGCCTCCAACATAATCATACCACCCATTCCAATGGTTGTCTCAATTATAATCGGAGATAAAGCATTGGGCAATATATGTCTGAAAAGAATTCTCCAAGTAGAAGCTCCAATTGCTTGAGCAGATGCGACAAAATCTCTTTCTCTCAAACTGAGTACTTGTCCCCTCACTATCCTTGATACTCCTGCCCATCCAATAATTGCTACCGCAATATATAAGTTTTGGATTCCAGTACCCAAAGTAGAGACAACAGCAATAACGAACAACAAAAATGGAAAGGCAAAAAGGATTTCAACAATTCTCATTATTAGATCATCAATCCACCCTCCATAAAAGCCTGCAATAAGGCCTAAAACTGTTCCAAGTGAGATAGAAATAAGTTGTGCAAAAAAAGCAAATTGCAATGAAATTTTAGTCCCATATATAATCCTACTTAAGATATCTCTTCCAAATTCATCAGTTCCCAAAGGATGCTCCCAACTTGGAGGTTGTAAAGCATTTGAAAGGTCAACTGCATTCCATGAATAGGGCGTAAGGTATTGAGCGAAAAGAGCAATTATGACAAAGAAAATAACTATTCCAAGTCCTAACAGAGCAAGCTTGTTTTTAGACAATCTCTTCCAGGCGATTCTCCATAAACTTCTTGGCTTTCTATCCTCTTTTAGTGCTTTAGCTTTAGCTGCCATACTCTAAACCTCCAAAATTACTCATACCTTATTCTGGGATCTATTAAAGCATAAGATAAGTCCACAATCAAATTTGCCAAAATATAGATAAGAGCTATAACAATAACCCCACCTTGAAGTACAGGAAGATCTCTATCAAGTATAGCCTGAACAACTAATCTTCCTATTCCTGGCCATGCAAATATGGTTTCAGTCAAAACTGCTCCAGTCAATAGATCTCCTACTACCATACCCGCATATGTTACTACAGGAATTAAAGCATTACGTAAAGCATGTTTAAATATAACTTTTGATTCTGGCAATCCCTTAGCTCTTGCTGTTGTAATATATTCCTGTCTTATTACTTCTAACATGGAAGATCTTGATAATCTTGCAAAATAAGCTGCGGGTCTTGTTCCAAGGGTTATAGCAGGAAGTATTACTGCTTTAATACCATACTCAGAGATATAACCACCTAAGGGTAACCATCCCAAATTAAAACCAAAAATCAAAAGTAAAATTATTCCTACCCAATATACAGGAGCTGAAACCCCTAATAAAGCAACAACCATAGCGGTATAATCAAATAATGAATACTGCCTTACTGCAGAGATAATACCTGCAGTAACTCCTAAAAAAACCGCTATTATGAAGGCAAAAAATGCAAGTACAGCTGTTGCTTGTAATCTCTCCCCAATAGATACAATTACTGGAATATTGGTCTTAAAGGATCTACCAAAATCTAATCTAACTATCCTACCTAAAAAGAGAAGGTATTGTACAGGAAGAGGTTTGTCTAATCCCCACATCGCTCTAACCCTTGCTATGGTTTCAGCATCTGCCCTCTGTCCAGCAATAAGTCTTGCTGGGTCTCCTGGAGCGATAAAGAATAGAATAAAAGTTATTAGAGTTACACCTATAAATACTGGTATAGCTTGTAGTAATCTTCTTATTATATACCTTAACAACTTTGTCCTCCTTTCTTAAATAAGATAAGAGGGAGGAGAACTTCTCCTCCCTCAAATATTTATCTACTACTTAGAAAGCCACACTACTCTGTATCTTACTCCAGAGATTCCTGTTAATGGATCTAAGTAGAGTCCATGCACCCAAGGCTGATAAATAACTTGGGAAATATAGTAATAGATAGGAACTATCGGACAATCTTCAAGAACTATTCTTTCAGCCATTTCATAATATTTAGCTCTTACAGACCAGAGGGTCTCAACTCTTGCCTTGTTTGTATATTCATCTACTTTTGGATTCTTATAGAAACTATGATTCCCCTCAGGTCCAAAGTTAGAAGAATTGAAGAGAACCCATAAGAAGTTATCTGGGTCAATATAGTCTGCTACCCACCCAAGCCTATAAACAGGAAGCTCTCCTTTATCAAGGAGATCAAGATATACTGCCCAGTCATAGTTCTGCAATTTAGCATTTATACCAATCTTTTGAAGATCAGCCTGAATTGCCTCCATAATCCTTTTATGTGCCACACTACTATTGTAGTAAATAGTTATTTCAGGAAGTCCTTTTCCATTTGGATAACCAGCCTTTTCAAGAAGTTTCTTAGCCTCTTCAACATTATAGCTAAATTTTTCCTTTGCCCAATTATAATTGGCTTTACTAAACCCTGGCATAGATGGTGGCAATATGGTATAAGCCACCTGAGCTCTGTTTCTTCTAATAACCTTTACTATTGCTTCTTTATTTATTGCGCGGGTTATAGCTTGTCTCAAATATTTGTTATCAAAGGGCTTCTTCTGTACATTAAATCCTAAATAGTATATCCCAATCATGGGTTTCTCTAAAATATATGGTTTATACTTGGGATCATTGCTTACCCTATCCCACTCTGGATCTGGTATACCAGTTATATCAAGTTGTCCTTTTTCAAAATTCATAAAGTCAACATTTTCATCGGGAATTATCATCCACTCAATAGCATCCACATAGGGACGCCCACGGAAATACTTTGGGTTTGCTTTCAATCTTACTTTCACATCATGTTTCCATTCATCAAACATAAAAGCTCCAGTTCCAACTGGTTTTGTTGCAAAATCTTTTCCAAGCCTTTCTACTTCTTCCTTAGGCACAACCCAGAAGCAGGAATAAGTTAAAGTAGAAAGAAATGGAGCAAAAGGTCTCTTAAGAGTAATTACAAGAGTATATTTATCCTTTGCTACTACATCTTTAATGGGTTCTGCAAAGCTCGCTCTTGGAGAGGCAGTCTTAGGATCCATAATTCTCTTGATAGAGTAGACAAAATCTTCTGCTGTAACATTTCTACCATTGTGGAAGTATACATTATTATTTAAGTAAAAAGTGTAAACTGTGCCATCTTTAGAAATAGTCCATCTTTT
The DNA here is from genome assembly GCF_049968615.1 of Dictyoglomus sp. Taxonomy (NCBI): domain Bacteria; kingdom Pseudomonadati; phylum Dictyoglomota; class Dictyoglomia; order Dictyoglomales; family Dictyoglomaceae; genus Dictyoglomus; species Dictyoglomus sp. The sequence goes on from NZ_JBMFQK010000002.1 coordinate 87,655, forward strand.
GGCTATAGACCCTACTACTTTCCCATCTGGATCATACTCCACTAAACCGTCAAAAATTTGCCTTGCTACCTCATCGGAAGCAGTGTCTGTTATCATTGCGGGATCCAAAGTTGGTGGATCATTAACAAGGCTTCTTCTTAATACACCACCATACTGAGGTGTTTCTGCGGAAGAGATTCCTGCCAATAAGAAAATTAAAAAAACTAACAAAACCACCAAATAAATCTTACGCATCTCTGCTAACCTCCCATTCCTAAAATTTTTAGTGAATAACAAAGATAAGCACAGAGGTTATCATAAATAATACAGCAAGGACCACTGTTGCTTGTTTCAATCCCTTCTCCATCTGCCTTTTTGCTTTATAAAAAGTTGTCTCTCCACCCCCAATAAAACCTAATCCTTCTCCAACCTCTGACTGAAAAAGTATCACCGCTATCATACCTATGGATACTAAAAAATGTAAAATATAAAGCACAATAGTCATAATTTCTTATTCACCTCTTTTCTAACTTCTAACTATATCCCAAAAAGACTGCGGTTTTAAACTCGCTCCACCAACCAAAGCCCCATCAATCTCACTCTGAGCTAAGAATTCCTTAATGTTTTGGGGATTTACACTTCCACCATATTGTATCCTCACCTTTTGAGAGACTTCTTCATCATATATTTCAGAAATTATTCTTCTTATTAGTTTTGCTACTTCATTAGCATCTTCTCCTTTTGCAGAATGACCTGTTCCTATGGCCCAAACTGGCTCATAGGCTATTACAATTTTTTCTACTTTTTCTTTTTCCAAACCTTGTAATCCCTTCTTTACTTGCTCAGTAATAACTTCCTCTGTCTTTCCCTTTTCTCGCTCTTCCCATTTTTCTCCCACACAAAATATGGGTATTAGCTCATACTCAAATGCAGATTTAAGCTTTTTGTTTATCATATCATTAGTCTCAGAAAAATATTGTCTTCTCTCTGAATGCCCTATTATTACATAACTACAATTTAAATCCTTAAGCATTATAGGAGAAATTTCCCCTGTGTATGCACCTTCCTTTTCCCAAAACATATTTTGAGCACCAAGCTTAATGGGAGTGTCTTCAAGAAGCTTATTTGCTACATATAAAGATGTGAAAGGTGGACATATTACAATCTCCTTTTCCTCATAACCTTTTGAAAGTTCTTTAAATTCTTTTATAAAACTCTCAGTTTCCGCACAAGTTTTATACATTTTCCAGTTAGCAGCAATAATTTTCCTTCTCAATTTATTCCCTCCTACAACAAAGATTTATATCAATCTTGCCAATTGAAAAGCACCCTTTTTAATACCCACTCTGATTTTTCCCAAATTTGCTCCTTTACTAGAAACTACCACAAGTATTGCAGGCTTTCCCTCTAATGGTACTATAAATACTGCTCCATCCTCAAAAATTATGACCATCTCCCTTGTGGAACCCTTTGCAAGTTCCATTCCTATCATTTCTGAAGCTCTCAAACTTCCTGAAGCAACCGCTGCTAATGACTCAGTATTTGAACTATCCTTCGCAACACTTTCAATAAGGAGACCATCATCACTTACAAGTACAGAGACCTGCACCCCATCTAATTTTGATATTTCTTCTAATGTTTCTCTTATACTAGCCAATTTCTCCCCCTCTTTAATTTAGTTATTTATCTTGTAAAACTGCTACCCCTGGCAGTTCTTTTCCTTCTAAGAATTCAAGAGAAGCTCCACCACCGGTAGAAATATGAGTAAATTTATCTTCTAAACCTAACGTCTGTATAGCTGCAGCACTGTCTCCTCCTCCTACAATACTTACACAATTTCTATTCTCAGCTATCGCCTCTGCTATTTTGCGAGTTCCATTTGCAAAAGCAGGAATTTCAAATATTCCCATAGGACCGTTCCAAATTATAGTTTTTGCCTTTAAAATTTCTTCCCTAAAAAGTTCAATTGTTTTCGGTCCAATATCAACCCCAATATCATCTTTTTCAAATTTATCTATATCCTTTATAGAGGTAGGAGCATCTTCTTTGATTTCTTTTACTACTACAGCATCCTTTGGAAGCAAAAACTGAATTCCTCTTTCTTTTGCCATATTCATAATCTCTTTTGCAAGATCAAGCTTATCCTCTTCTACTATGGATTTTCCAATTTCATAACCCAAAGCCTTCAAAAAAGTAAACATCATTCCGCCACCAATAAGAAATCCATCTACTTTATTCATTAGATTCTTTATAACTCCTATTTTATCCGATACTTTTGCTCCACCAAGAATACATATAAATGGTCTTTCTGGAGATTCTAAAGCTTTTCCCATAATTTCGATTTCTTTTTTCATTAAAAGCCCTGCTACACCAGGAATATATTGAGCAACACCTGCGGTAGAGGCATGAGCTCTATGGGCGGTTCCAAAAGCGTCATTTACATATAAATCTGCAAGGCTTGCAAGTTTCTTAGCAAATTCTGGATCATTCGCTTCTTCCTCTTTATAAAATCTTATATTCTCTAATAGTATCACATCTCCTTCTTTCATGTTTGAAATTTCTCTCTCCACTTCTTCGCCAATACAATCATTAAGTTTTTTCACAGGTTTGCCAAGAAGTTCACTTAATCTCTTAGCTACTGGGTCTAATCTTAAATCATCCTGAAATCCTTTGGGTCTTCCAAGGTGAGATACTAAAATTACCTTTGCACCCTTATCCATGAGATATTTTATAGTTGGTAAGGCCTCTCTTATTCTTCTATCATCAGTAATAACTCCGTTCTTCAAAGGTACATTAAAATCAACTCTTACAAGAACCCTTTTACCTTTTAAATCTTCATCTCTTAAATCTAAAATCGTCTTTTTAGCCATTAAAAAAATCCTCCCTTCCTTTATAGATTTATATTATAGAAATATACAATCTTTTGTCAATTTTTAAAACTCCTTTGAGTTTATAAACCTCTCCATAATAAAATCCGCTACCTTAAAAGGATCATGTCTTACTAAGTCTCCTTCATTAATAAAATCCCCAGCTAAAATATCAACCCCAAGACTTCTAAGATTTTCCAAGTCGGGTTCCACAAAATCTGCACCTTTTTCTCTATATCTCTTTAATACTTCTTCGGAGGGTCTTTTTGTATTTACTAAAACATATCCAATAGGATTAAATCCCATATGCTCCACAATTGCTCTTAAGTGATCTGAAGCCTTATAACCTAAAGTTTCACCCGGTTGAGTCATAACGTTACATATATACAAAATTCTCTTGTTATCTATATTTTTTAAAGTATCTTTAATCTCTTCTAAGAGCAAATTAGGAATTATGCTAGTGTAGAGACTTCCTGGGCCTATAATTATCAAATCAGATTTTTCTAAGGCTTCTACCGCCTCAGAAGTTGCTGATATATTCACATCAGTATCTATAGGCACCAATTCTATCTTTCTTATTTTGCTTTTTCCATAGGAAGAAATAGAAGTCTCCCCTAAAATTATAGATCCATCTTCAAAATAAGCCTTTAGTTTTACCCTTTTCAAGGTTGAAGGCAAGACTCTCCCTCTTATAGCAAGAACTTTACTTGTTTCTTTAACCCCTAAAAGAAAATCTCCTAAAATAGCCGACATAGCTACCAAAAAAAGATTTCCAAAGGAATGATCCTTTAAATCTCCATTAGTAAATCTATACTGAAACAACTTTGCCATTAAAGACTCCTCATCAGCTAAAGCTACAAGACAATTTCTTACATCCCCAGGAGGAAGTACTCCTAAATCCTTACTTAATCTACCCGAACTTCCACCATCATCACTCACAGTTACAATAGCGTTCAAATCTAAATTGTACCTCTTTAGTCCTCTCAATATTGTAGAGAGGCCTGTTCCACCACCTATAACTGTTAAAATTCTGCGCCCTTCCATATTATTATTTTAATATATGAACATCTTTCTCTATATCCCTATGAAGGAGATGAGTATTATACTTTGGAGCTAAATAGAAAAATATCTCATCAGCTATTACTACTGCTCGGTGTCTTCCTCCTGTACAACCTATTGCAATATTAAGAACTGTTCTTCCTTCTTCCTCATATAGAGGTATCAAAAAGTCAAGCAGTTTCTTTATATGTTCAATGAAATCACGTGCTTCTTTTTTACTTAACACAAAGCCTCTTACCTCTTCAGACTTACCAGAAAAAGGTCTAAGTTTTGGATCATAAAAAGGATTAGGTAAAAATCTGACATCAAAAACCAAATGAGCATCAATAGGTACTCCATACTTAAATCCAAAGGAAGTTATTGTAATTAGAAAATTAGGCTTAACAGTCGTATTTAATGAGGTTACTATTTTTAATATTACTTCTTTAAGCTCTTTTATAGAGAAATCAGAAGTATTTACAATATCGGTAGCTAAATTTCTAATCTCCCAAAGTTTTTCCTTCTCAAGCCTAATACTTTCAAGAATAGTTCCCCCTTCTTTTAAAAGAGGATGTATTCTCCTGGTCTCGTTATATCTTTTAACTATAACCTCATCTTTGGCTTCTAAAAAGAGGATTTTATATGGAATATTTCGAGATTTGATTATCTCTACCATCTCTTTAAAGCTTTCCAAAAAATTTTCAGTGCGTATATCTATTACTACCGCAAGGCCTGAAATTTTACCATTTGTAGCTAAACAAAGATCAATAAGGGTAGGTACTAATTTTGGAGGTATATTATCTACACAGAAGAAACCAAGATCCTCCAAAATTCTTAAGGATTGTGATTTTCCAGCCCCAGATAATCCTGTTATTATAAATACTTGAAAATCCATAAGTCACCTGTAAAATACGCTTATGATTTTATATAATACTATAATATCATATTTTTTGAAGGAGGAACTAAAACTAAAAACTATGAAAAACAAGTATGTGAAAGAGATAAAAATAAGTGGAAATAAAAAAAGAAAAAATTTTATATATGTTCTTCTGGGGATTTTCAGTTTTATCTTGATTCTTTTGGTTGGAGTTTCTATTTACGTATTGACGGTAATTAGAGATATACCTCCAATAGATAGATGGGTGGAGATCAAACCAAGCCAAACCACTATAATCTATTCCATAGACAATAAGATTTTAGGAAGACTGTATAAGGAAAATCGTATATATGTTCCACTCTACAAAATATCTCCTTATCTTCAGCAAGCAGTAGTAGTCTCAGAAGACAAAGAATTTTATACTCATTCAGGAGTAAGCATAAGAGGATTAGTAAGAGCAATCCTTGTGGATCTTTTACATTTAGAAAAAAAACAAGGAGGAAGTACTATTACCCAGCAAGTTGCAGAGCTTCTTTTTCTGTCTCCCGAAAGGACTATAAATAAAAAGATCAAAAAAATTTATATAGCTACAAAATTAGAGAAATATTTTACAAAACAGCAAATTCTTGAAATGTATTTAAACTTAATATATTGGGGACATGGGAATTATGGGGCAGAAGCTGCCTCCCAATACTATTTTGGAAAAAGTGCTTCTGATTTAACTATACCAGAATCTGCATTACTCGCAGCTATCATTCCTGCTCCAGAACTTCTTTCTCCTTATAAAAATCCCGATAAAGCTTTAATGCTAAGAAATATAGTAATTGAGAAACTGTATCAAGAGGGTTATATAAACCAGGCCGATTATGAAAAGTCAATCAAAGCACCTTTAGGAATAATTAAGAGAGATGGTGATTCTCCTCAGGCAAAAAATATTGCTCCTTATTTTTTTGATTATGTCCTAAAAGAGCTAATAAACAAATTTGGAAAAGATATGGTGTATAGCGGTGGACTTAAGGTCTACACTACCTTGGATACGAATCTCCAAAGCTACGCAGAAGCCTCTCTTAAAAAGATCATTGAACAATATGGTAAAAAGTATAAAGTAAGTCAAGGTGCATTGCTTGCTATTGATCCTAACACAGGATACATAAAGGCATGGGTTGGAGGGATAGACTACTCGAAAAGTCAATTTGATAGGGTATCTATGGCTGTAAGACAACCTGGTTCTGCTTTTAAACCTTTTGTATATCTCACCGCTATACAAAAGGGATTTAAACCATATGATCTTATTGAAGAAAAAGAGGTAACTTACACTTTTAACAAGAAAATATGGAAGCCTAAGAATTATGATGGAAAATTACATGGAACAATCACCCTCCAGGAAGCTTTAGAAAATTCATACAATCTAGCTACCATTCTCTTGCTGGAAGAAGTAGGCGTTGGAGATGTAATAAGAAATGCAAGAAAACTTGGTATAGAAAGTCCCCTCGAACCAAGTCTTGCTCTTGCCCTTGGCACTTCTGGAGTTACCTTATATGAATTGGTAAGAGCCTATTCTGGATTTGCAAATGGTGGGAACAGGATAACCCCAATAGCTATTTTAAGGGTTGAAGATTCAAAGGGAAATATTTTATATAACAGTGCCCCAGAACTTACCCCAGTAATAGAGAAGGATGTGATAGCAACTCTTGTTAAAATGATGAAAAGAGTGATCACTAATGGTACTGGAACCAGAGCGAATATTGGAAGGCCTGCTGCAGGTAAAACAGGAACTACGGATGATTACAGAGATGCTTGGTTTATTGGTTTTACTCCTGATCTTTGCGCTGGAATTTGGATGGGTAATGACGATTATACCCCAACTAACAAGGTTCCTGGAGGATTACTGCCCGCTATGACTTGGAAGGAATTCATGCAAAATGCTTTGAAAAATATACCACCAAGAGATTTTGACTTTCTCATAGAGTCTCAACCTATCCCTCAGGAACAAACTCAAAAAGAAGAGACTCAAACAGAAACCTATACTCTAACCTACACCCAATAATAGTTATTTATGTCTCCTAATTAACTCTTCAATAATCTCCCTAAATTCCACATTTTCCTCTATAAGAGAAACAAGAAAATGAAATAATAAATCTGAAGCTTCGTATATGAATTCATCCTTTTTCCCGTTCATTCCAGCAATTATAGTCTCAATAGACTCTTCCCCTAATTTTTGCAGGATTTTTTCTTTTCCCTCTCTAAAAAGTTTTGCTGAATAAGAATTTTCAGGAAGAGTTTTTTTCCTTTCTCTTAAAAGATTTTCAAGGTGAAAGATAAAACTTGCTCCTCCTTTCAAAGATCTATAGAAACAGCTAAAATTTCCAGTATGACAAGCAACGCCTATCTGTTCCACAAGAAGGAGTAAAGTATCTTTATCACAATCTACTGCTATATCTACCACTTTTTGATAATTACCAGAGGTTTCCCCCTTATGCCACAAGGTTCTTCTACTTCTACTATAATACCAAGCTTCTCCTGTTTCTATGGTTTTCTTTAAAGCCTCCTCATTCATATAAGCATGCATTAGTACTTTTCCTGTCTTGTAATCCTGCACAATCACAGGAATAAGTCCTTTTTCATCAAATTTTAGATCTTCAATCAACTCATTAATTTCTAATCTAATCTCACCCATATTCCCTTCTCCCTTAAATATCTTTTAACTTCAGGAATAGAATAAGTGCCAAAATGAAAAATTGAGGCAGCAAGAACCGCATCGACACCAATTTTTAATGCTTTATATAAATCCTCCAAAGATCCCGCACCACCAGAAGCTATTAATGGAAGATTTGAATAACTTAAAGCATATTCAAGAAGCTCATAATCGTATCCAGAAAGATGTCCATCTGCATCTATACTAGTTAAAAGAATTTCACCAGCTCCTCTCTTCTCTACCTCAATTACCCAATCTTTAAAATCAATCCCAGTAGGGACTTTCCCACCTTTTATATATACTTCCCAAGATTTTTTCCCTCTCCTTTTTACATCAATGGCTACTACAAGACATTGACTCCCAAACTCTGAAGCAATCTGATTTATTAGATCGGGATTCTCTACAGCCGAGGTATTTATAGAAACTTTATCAGCTCCTGCCTTTAGAAGTCTCCTTACATCCTCTATGTTTTTTATTCCACCACCTACTGTCAAAGGAACAAAAAGCTCTGATGCAACATCGGTAACCACATCCACAAAAGTACTTCTTCCCTCTTCACTAGCAGTTATATCAAGAAGTACTATCTCATCTGCTCCCTCTTTTTCGTATCTTCTTGCAAGTTCTTTAGCATCACCCACCACTCTTACATTTATGAAACTTGTCCCCTTTACTACCTTCTTCCCAATAGTATCAAGACAGGGAATTATTCTTTTAGCCAGCATTTATAATATCCTCTGCCTCCTCCCAGTTAATTCTCCCTTCCAAAAGAGCTCTTCCTATTATTACCCCTTTTATCCTTTCTGTTTCTTTCCAGATATTTTTAATCTTAATTATATCTTCTATAGAAGATATTCCCCCCGCTATCCAAATATCATAATCATGAAGCCTCAAAAAAGTCTTAATATTTTCCACATTTATCCCTCTTAAGGTACCATCCCGAGATATATCTGTAAAAATTACTTCCTTTACTCTAAGAAGGTCAAGTTTATCTTTAATATTTCTCCATTCTACAAAATCCTGCCATCCCTTGATCCCTACTCTTCCATCATACCAATCTATGCTTGGAATTATTTTCTCTTTGTATTTTGAGAAAAGATCAGAAAGATAACCTAAATCTTTTTCTAAAATACTACTTACAATCACCCTCCATACTCCCCAATTTATAGCCTCTTCAATTTTTTCCTTATCTCTATATCCCCCACCTACCTCCACAGGAATTGAAACATTTTTTATTATCTCTCTTATTATATTTTTGTTCTCATCGATTCCATCAATGGCACTCTGAAGATCAATAAGATGCAGAGCTTTTGCTCCTTTCTTTTCCCAATATTTAGCAAGATCTATTGGATTATCAAATTCAAGAATAATCTTTTCTTTTTTACCAGTCTCCATTCTCACTACTTTAGATTTATAAATATCAATAGCAGGAATAATTAACATTTTTGGATTTCCTCCAGTACATTACTCAAAAACTTTACTCCCTTATCACTACTTTTTTCTGGATGAAATTGTACCCCAATGATGTTATCCTTTACAATAAAGGATGGAAAAGCTATCCCATACTCGGTAAATCCATAAATAATATCCTCTTTTGTATCCACATAGTAAGAATGGACAAAATAAAAGAAAGATCTATTAGGGATGTTTTTGAAAAAGGTACTCTCTCTTTTTAAATCTACCTCATTCCAACCAAGATGAGGAATCTTATTCACTGGAATTTTCTTAACCTTACCTTTAAATAATCCAAAACCAGGAACACCTGGTGCTTCTTCGCTTTCCTCAAAAAGTATTTGCATACCAAGACATATTCCAAGAAAAGGTTTCTTTCTCAAGAGTTCCCTAAAAATTGCATCCTTTTCTTCATTTCTTAAGTTTAGCATTGCCTGTGAGAAATTTCCCTGTCCAGGAAACACAAGAAGATCTGCCTTTTCCCAGTCTTTAGGATTATTACTTACTATAGGATCAATACCAATATATTTAAAAGCCTTAATTATACTGAATAAATTTCCTGCAGCATAATCCACAATAAGTGCTTTCACCATATCTTCCCCTTTGTAGACTTAAGATTAGGTACCTCTTTTGAAGCTTCCCCTAAAGCAAGACCCAAAGCTTTAAAAATAGCCTCCTCAATATGATGTAAATTTTCTCCTGAGAGCAACCATATATGTAAGGTTATCTGAGAATTATTTACAAATCCTCTCAAAAACTCCTTTATAAGTCTTCCATTTAAAATCCCCTTGTCATCTCTTATCTCCAAATAAGGCCTTCCACTTATATCTACTACTGCCATAACTAGGGCTTCATCCATAGGAACAATTTTACTCGAAAATCGCAAAAAATTAGAATTAGAAACTGCGCTATAAAACGCCTTTCCCCACACTATACCTGTATCCTCTATGAGATGATGAGGATCTACCTCAACATCTCCCTTAGCCATTATCTCCACATCCCATTCTGCATAAAAGCAAAACGCAGAAAATAGGTGTTTATAATAAGGGACAGGAAAATCTCCTAAAAAAGATCCACTTCCATCAAGGTTCAATAATATTTTCACATAAGTCTCTTTTGTTTCCCTCTCAATCTCCGATTTTCTCATATACACACCTCTTTTAATACTTTTATGAAAATATCGTTTTCCCTTCTATCCCCAATGGATACTCTTAGACAATTTTCAAGAAGGGGTTCTTTACTAAAATCTCTTAGAGCTATTCCTTCTTCTTCGCATTTTTTCAATATTTCATATATCTTTTCAGACCTAAACAAAATAAAATTTGTTTCAGAAGGATAAACTTTTATGTCTTTAAGTCTTTGCATCTCTTCAAACACTCTATCCCTTTCTCTTTTAATAATTTCTATTCTATTTTTTAACAAATCCCATTTTTCAATTAACCTTTCCCCTGCTATCTGTGTAAAAACATTCACATTATAAGGTAGCTTGAAATTGTTCAAATACCCAACAATTTTGGAATTAGAAATCAAATATCCTAACCTTATACCTGCGCCAGAAAAAGCCTTAGAAAAGGTCCTTAAAATAATCACATTAGGAAATGTTTCTGTGTGAGACAAAAAAGTTAAGCCAGAAAATTCATAATAGGCTTCATCTATTAATATAATTCCTGGAAAATCTTTAATCTTCTCAAAATCTTCCTTTTTTAACAAAAAATTTCCGGTAGGATTGTTAGGATTAGTAATCACAAGAATTTTAGGGTTATATTGGAAATAATTTTTTAGCAAATCAAAATTTAAAGAAAAATCTTCTTTATTCAGAAAAACCTTTATTATCTCTATTTTTCTTTGCTGTAAAAGTTTCTCGTAAAGAGGAAAAGTAGGTACAGGCAATATAACTCTATCTCCTTCTTCAAGGAATCCATTAAAAACCAGTTGAATCAGTTCTCCAGAACCAGTACCCACCAAAATATTTTCTGCAGATAAATTTAGAAATTCTGCTAATTTATTTCTTAATCTTAAAGACTGCCCATCCGGATACCTATTCCAAGGAGTGTTTAATAATTCATTAAGAATCTCTTCCTTTATCTCCTTAGGGATATCATAAGGATTCTCATTTCTTGAAAGCTTAATAGGCAAATCAGGAACATTAGCCTTATACCCTACATAATTACTTTTCAAGAGTTTTTCTATATTCAATTTCTTCACTCCTCCTTATAGTTTCTTAAACTCTTTTCATGCATATAGAAACCTTCCTCTCTTGCTATGATACTTCCGTATTCCGCAAGTATTTTTTGCTCTTTTGCACTAAGCTTTACAAAGCTTATTCTCTTTAAAAAAGAATTAACAGAAAGCCCTGACGAAAACTTTGCAGATCCGCCTGTAGGTAAAATATGACTCGGCCCTGCAATAAAATCTCCAAATATGGAGGAATGGTTTATAAATATGGCTCCAGCATTTTTGATATATGGGATATGTCTCTCCCCTGAAAAATCAATAATCTCAAGATGCTCTGGGGCAATTTGATTTATTAAATTGATAGCTCTTTCCTCATCCTCTTCAATTATCAGAAAGGAATTTTTTATTGCTTCTTTCAAAATATCACCTCTTCCCGATCCTTCAACTTCCTCTTTAATTAAGCCCATTACTTTATCAAGTAATTCTTCAGGTAAGATCATCCACCCCCTATCATAAGGAGAGTGTTCTAACTGAGCCAAAAAATCACACACTATTTTTCTCAGATTTAGATCTTTACCTCTATAATTAATCCACACTAAAATCTCACTGGGACCAAATATCCCGTCAATATTTACATCTCCAAAAACCCTCTTCTTAGCAAGGGCCACATATAAGTTTCCAGGTCCAATAATCATATCCACCTTAGGAATAGACTCTGTACCATAAGCAAAAGCTGAAATAGCATGAGCTCCGCCAAGAAGATATAACTCCTTTATGCCAAGAAGTCTTAAAGTATATAATAAGTTTCTATCCTCTCTTTTAGAAGGGGGTGTCGTTACATATAAATTTTTGACTCCAGCAATCATAGCAGGAATAAGCCCCATAACTACTGTAGAAGGATAAGAAGCCTTTCCACCTGGAACATAAAGAAGCACACTGTCCACAGGCACAATTAGCTGCCCTAAAATACTTTCCCCATCTTTATAAAACCATGAATTTTTATATTCATGGATATAATAATTTTTAACCCTTTCAATCATTACCTTAATTGCTGTAGCAAAATCATTAGATAAATCAATTTCCGGGACACTTATTTTGAACCCATATTTTTTAGAATCGTAGTTATCAAATTTTAAAGAGAAATTATGGAGAGCTAAATCTCCTTTGGTCCTAATCTCTTCTACAATAAAATCTACCTCTTTTTCTACTTCTTTAACTTTTGACTCCTCCATTCTCAAAAGTTTTAAATTAAAATCCAGTCCCTTAATTACATTTATCATTTAATTTTCTCACCTCTTTTACAAAACTCAAAATTTCTTTCCGAAGATATGCAAAACTTACCACGTTCGATATTAAACACGCAGAAGACTCAAACAATACTTCTTTAACTTCAAGTCCATTATCCCTTAATGTCTTCCCCGTCTCCACTATATCTACAATAAGATCTGATATATTTAAAATAGGACCAAGTTCTACGGAACCGTTAAGTTTAATAATCTTAATTTTACCCCATCTGTTTTCAAGAAGTTTCTTAGTAATATTTTCATACTTAGTAGCAATTCTAATCTCTTTTCCATTTCCTTTAAGAGAAACATAAGGATAACCTGCTATAACCATTTTACAATAACCAAAAGGAAGAGAGATCAAATTAACCACATTTTTTTCTTGTTCCCAAATTACATCCCTTCCAATAATTCCAAGATCTACTACTCTTTCCTCAACATACAAGGGAAGATCCCAAGGTTTGGCGAGGAATACCTCAAATCTTTCCCCATGTATCCTCAACTTACGCCCCTTTTCTTCATCAAGAAGTCTATCATCAAAATTTCTTAAAAAATCTAATGCCTGTTCAAGCATTCTTCCTGTAGGTATTGCAACCCTTATCATTCTAACACTCCCTCATCCTTAGGAATGAATACAGAAATTATACCTTTTTCCCTTTCCTTGCGCATATCCTCATAGATCCTTATAAATTGTTCCTCAGGATAAACAAAATACCTTATATTTTCCTCCAAAAAAGTTCCATTAACTAACTCCAATAGTTTTTCTTCTACAAAAGCAAACCCAAATCCATATAGAAGTTCGTTATATTTATTCCTTTCAATATAACTTCCTCCACCACCTAAAGATGTTTTAGAGTTTTTCAAATAGACTTCAAAAATAATCCCATCATAGTATTCGTAAGGTCTCATTAAAGCAGGGTTAACTATGAGTTTATCTTCTTTAAATCCTAATTTAACGAGAAGCTTTTTAAAACTATTCAAAAAATTAATCTCATCTCTAAGAGAAGAGTTTAAAAAAACACAATCTTCATCACAACTGTCATAATAAAAGAGGTTCAAAATCTCACTTTTAAGCTCAGAATTGGATAGATCTGATTTCTCTAAAAAAGATACATAATCTCTCTTAACAAGAAATTCTCTTAGAGATTTTACTTTCTCCTCATCCTTTATAAACCTCAAAATAAAATCCCAAATTTTAGTATTTCCAAGCTCAATAATGTAATCATCTATTCCTATATCCTCAAAAACCTCCTTGATAATAAGAAGGACTTCCACATCTCTCCAAAGCGACGGTTTATAGATCAGCTCCCAACCAATCTGGTAATTCTCTTCTACTTCTCTCCCATTTAATTTAAAAATTGGTCCCATATAAAACATTCTCTTAGGAATCTTGTCATATCTTATAGACTTTAATATCTCTCGAGTAATTTCAGGTCTTAAGGCTAAAAACTTTCCATTTTTCTCAAAATAAATAAGGTTTTCCTTTCCCCAAATATCTTCATATAAGATGGGTATTCTTACTTCATTATAACCCCAAAGCTCAAGTCTTCTTCTTATAATCTTTTCTAGACTCTCTCTTTTCATTTTCCTTTATCTATTTAATAATTTAAAGTGGTAAAATTATATAGTACATAAAAATTTTTGTCAAGAATAACTTTTAAAAGTATAATTTCTAATATGAGGAAGATAATGTTTAAACTTGTATTCTTTATATGCCTATTATTGTTTATCTCTCCATCTTTTACTGTCGAGAAATTCAATATAGCCCCTAACGCTACTTACGAAAAGGTGGTAAGGGATAAATTAGTCTATCATATAACTAAGGTAGATATGGATCCCCTTTTGGAGATAGAAACAATTATATCTCAAAACAGATTATCTGAGATTCCCAAATATAAAAACTACGATCTTATAATAAATGGTAATTTTTTTGATCCAAAAACCTTTGAACCTGTAGGATTAGTAATTAAAAACGGAGAATTAATACACCTTCCTATAAAAAGAGGAATCTTTGGTTTGACCTTTGATAATAAACCTATAATTGATATATTTAACATTAATTTAAAGATAAAAGTTGATGAGAATATAATTCCTATAAACGCTATTAATTCTCCAAGGGGTATAGACGGTATAAATATATTTACAAGATATTTTGGAAAAGAGACTCAAATTAGAGAAAATGCCTCGGCTGGAGTTGATATCGAGGTAGCCCTTGAAGATAAGATTCCCTCCTTAGGTAAAACAAGTGGAGTAATAACAAATATCTACTATGGGGTTAAAAGAACTCCTATAAAAGAAAATACATGTATTATATCTCTTGGAGGTACCTCTTTAAAATATCTTCCCCTATTTTCTGTAGGAAAAAAACTTGAAATCATCAGTGAATGCACTCCCCAAATACCCTTAAAAGAAGCCATAGGCGGAGGACCAATATTGCTCAAGAACAAAGAAATAGTACTTGGAAAGACTGAGGAATTACCTTTTGATGACAATATTGTAAATTCAAGACACCCAAGGACCATCATAGGGACAAAAGAAAATAGTATTTATTTTATTGTTATTGAGGGAAGAAAAGAAAGCTCCATAGGTGTAACCCTTAAAGAGTCATGTGAAATTCTTAAGGAAATGGGGATTTCTGATGCTATAAATATGGACGGCGGAGGATCAAGTCAGAAGTTAATATGGGGAAAATTGATGAATCAAGAAATAGAAAGACCAATACCTGTAGCCTTAGGGATTAGAAATGTCTATCCTTATACACAGCCTAAATACTTAGCTTTTACAGAAAATGATGATATTTATATCAAAAAAGGGGATAAGATAAAAGTAGAACTGCTACTTCAGGATGAAAATTATCACCCTTACCCTATTGATACTTCTATGCTAACTTGGACTTTTTCAAACCCTATATTAAATTTTGACATAAGTAATATGACCTTAGAGGGAATAGATTTAGGAGAAAGCCTATTAACCTTGAACTTAAATGGGTTAACTACTACAAAAAAAATATTCGTATGGGATTTTGTAAATTTAGAAATCAATACAGGAAGAGATCAATTCTTTCTTGGAGATACTTTTATCCCTAAAGTGTACGTGGTAGATAACTTCAATAGAAAAATAGAACTTCCTATTGAGAATTTAAAATTTGACCCAAAATTTTTTATAAAAAACAGAGAAAAATTTACTGCCATAAATGTTGGAAAGACCAACTTAGAATATACTTTTAATAATCTATGGGTTTCTGTTCCCATTGAAATATTTGATAAAAAGAATATAATCTTTGAGGACTTTGAGATTGATAAAAATTGGATTATAAAAGGTAAAAATTATGATATAAGTTCTACCACTTATACCCTAACCAGCGATTCTTATTCCGGAAATAGCGCCATCTCAGTTACCTATTCTTCGCAGACAAATAATTCCTTTATATATTTGGAACTAAACATTTTAGTACCACAAAATATAACAAAATTCTCTATTTCCCTAAAAGGAAGTGGTGAGGGCTGGATTAGAGCTTTATTTTATGATAACGATAATCAACCCTGGGTTATAGATATAACAAATACCTCAAGTTTTGATTTTCCTAAATGGACTGTTGTAGAAAGAGACTTAAAAGATTTAAAACCCTTAACAAGTAAAGTGCTTGTCTCACCCGTGTTTCCAATAAAATTGGAAAGTATTTATGTTGTAGGGCTAAATCAAATGGGAGTAAAGGGCAAACTGATAATTGATAGTATCAGATTTTATTAGCTTTTAGGTTGTTCAAATAAAAAAACAAGTAATCAATTCCAGCTATCAAAGAAATTACTAAACCTATTAGAAATACAACATTTTGAAAAGGGATACTTAAAAGAGCCATTAGTATGGATATGGATATTAATACCATTGCCAATTTACCGTATATTTTAGATGAGATAATCTCCACCTTCTTTATTAAGAAGAAAAGACCAACTAAAAGCATTAAAAATTCTTTAGTAAGAAGGATCAGTACTCCCCATAGGGGAAGAATATTTTTGTACCCTAAATATACTAAGCTTATTATAACAATAAGCTTATCTGCTATTGGATCAATAATTTTGCCAAGTTCTGACGTTTGGTTTAACTTTCTTGCTAAATAACCATCCAAAATATCACTTATAGCAGCAATCCCATAGAGAATTGCTGCTATAAAAAGTTTTTGATTAAGTAAGAAATACATATAAAACGGTATTATAACCAATCTTATCAAAGTAATTATATTAGGTATAGTCATCTTAGATTTATCACCTATACAAAGCTAATAATGCTGCTCCAATACCACCTGCATCTTCTCCAAGCTCTGCCCATGAAAAAGTAACTTTATCCCTAAAACTTGGCAAAACCCTCCTATAAAACTCTTCTCTCATGGGCTTTCCTATATATTCCCTTACATTAGCAACTCCTCCACCAATTACAATCTTCTCTGGATCTACAATATGCACGTAATTAGCAAGAGCAATTCCTAAATAATACCCTGCGTGATTGAAAATATCAATAGCCAATTTATCTCCCTGCTCTGCTGCCTGATAAATAGTCTTAACTGTTACCTCTTCAAGATTACCATTGCAAAGGCCCCATATTAAACTATCAGTATGTTGAGGGAGAATACTTCTTGCATATTTTTCTATGCCTGTTCCAGAGGCTATAGCTTCTATACACCCTCTATTTCCACACCCACAAATAGGTCCGTCAGGGAGTACTGTGATATGCCCAAACTCACCCGCCATCCCATGAGCTCCAATCCATAATTTCCCATTAAGTACGATACCTGAGCCTATGCCTGTTCCAAGAGCTACACAGATCATAGTTTTTGTACCTCTCCCTGCCCCCACGAGCCATTCTGCCCAAGCAATAAGGTTAACATCATTCTCTAAATAAGTAGGAATATTAAAATATTCTTCTAATTCTCTTCCCAGAAAAACTTCTTTCTTCCATTCATCCCCCAGATTAGGAGCATACAAAGTAGATTTCTTTTCTCTATCCATAAGACCTGGAAAACCAATTCCTATTCCTTCAATATCCTTTTCACTCACTCTACCTTGCTGTAATACATTATGAATCATATCCTTAATCTTATTTATAACATAATCTTTTCCCCTATCCGCCTCAGTAGGCTGTTTATCCCTACCTAAAACCTCTCCCTTCTCGTTAACAAGAAGTACATTAATTTTAGTTCCTCCAAGATCCACTCCTACAGCCTTACGCATAATTACCTCCTCATCTTCCTATAATAAATTCAAAATCATATTTTTGAAGTGAATTTTCCCAGAAAACCTCAGGTATTATAAATCTTAGAGGATACTTAACATAAGGAGTATAAAAAGCTAAAATTCCACTGACCCTTGCACCAGGAAATACCTTACCATCTTTAAATTTTAAGAGTTCGTATGTTTTTATAAGTTCATTAATCTTTTTTTCTTCATCATTGCTACTCAGCAAGAGAGAAAAACTTGGTGGTTCATTGCTCTTAAAAGAAACTTCAAAGGAAACTTTTGACGCTCCTGTAGATTGATAATAAAACTCCCTTATAGGCATGTACTGTCTTCCATTAGCAGATATGATCACTGATTTACCTAAGGGATAAATCCAAATACCTTCGTTAGAATTGTTTATTACCTCTAAATTTAAAACCATTATATCTTGAGATAGACTGTACCATTTAAAGTCTCTTATTATTTCAACATTTATAGTAACTCCATTTATGGTTGTACTTTGTGGAAAAACCTGAATAGGTCTTATACAGCCCCCAACGTATAATAACAAAATTAAATAAAGAGACAAAAAAAGTAACCTTTTTGTTTCTACCTCCATCTTTATTCACACCTCTAAAACATTAATAGTTTCACACTAATACATTTTAACCTAAAACAAGGCTTCTTGACAATAAAATTATAAAAGATTAAAAAATATGAAGGAAAACAAAGAAGGAGGTGGGAAATATGCCAATATATGAATTTGAGTGTGAAAACTGCCACGAAAGATACGAGATTATGACTAATATTGGTGAAGAATTACCCAAAACCTGTGTAAAGTGTGGAGGAAATCTCAGAAAAGTATTCTCCCCTGTGGGAATAGTATTCAAAGGATCAGGCTTCTATACTACAGATTATAAAAGAAAAAATTCAGAATCTAAAAGCTCCAGCGAATCAGAGGGGGAAAAATAAATTTCCCCCTTATTTTTTTGTTCCTACCACAATCAGACGTCTTGACCCTATATGAAATCTTTTCCCGTCATAATCTCCTATAAACTTCTCTATTGTAAATCCCTTTTCTTCTAAAATATGAGCTATTTCACTCGGGGTATACAAGTATATTTTTCTTACAAACTCCTTCTTAGTGTTGTTCTTTAGATCAAAAACAAGTCTATTAGATATATAGTAGCCAGATTCGGGTTCAAAATGATGCTCTGTTAGTAAAATATAATCATTCAAGATATCCCATGAATATGGAATAAAGTACCTCAACAAGGCATCTCTGTTTTCAATATCTATCAGAAATTTACCTCCCTTTTTAAGGATATTATAAACTTTCTCTATAGCTTCTTTATCTTCCTCATAGGTGGAAAGACCAAAACTAGTATATAGAGAAAAAACCACATCAAACTTATATCCTAATTTCTCTATATCTTTATATTCCATTATATAAAACTCTACATTAAATACCTTCTCTTTTTTTGCTTCCTCTTTTGCAATTTCAATTAAGTCTTCGGATCTATCTATTCCTATAGCTCTATATCCTCTCTTTCCAAGTTCAAGAGTATGCCTACCAAAGCCGCAGCCAAGATCCAAAATAAGATAACCTCGCTTAATAGCAAGAGTAGACTCGAGAAAGTCAACTTCTTTACGAGTTCTCTCGGGAGTTAGATGCTTTGCAAGGTACAAGTAATAATCTCTACTAAAATATATGTCCCGCCAATCTTTATTTTCTTCCATATTTCTCCCTAAGGTAATAGAGTAATACTGTCAAATCACCTGCATTAACACCTGTAATTCTCATAGCTTGTCCAAAGGTATAAGGTCTAACTTTCTCAAGTTTCTCTCTTCCCTCACGAGACAAGTGAGGTATCTTTCCATAATCTATATCGTGAGGGATTTCTAAACTTTCGTACTCCTGAAATTCTTTAACCTTATCTAATTCCTTTTTAATATATCCTTCATACTTAATATCCGTTTCCACGGTATCCCTCCACTTTTTAGGAAGATCCCCTGCCAAACCTATTCTTTCCAAATCATCATATGTTATTTCCGGTCTTTTTATGATTTGTACTAAAGGAATAGGTTGGACAATAGGACTAGTTCCTTTTTCTAAAAGGATTCCATTTATCTCTTCGGGTTGTACTGAAACTCTTTCAAGGCGTTTTTTTTCATATTTTATTCTCTCCATTTTCTCTTGGAACATCTTCCACATATCCTCCGATATAAGCTCTAATTTATACGCCTTAGGAGTAAGTCTTTGGTCTGCATTATCAGCTCTTAGTAATATCCTGTATTCTGCTCTTGAAGTTAAAATCCTATAAGGTTCATCTACCCCTTTTGTAACAAGATCATCTATCAAGACTCCAATATATCCTTCATCCCTCCTTATTATTAAAGGCTCTTTACCGATAAGACTTAAAGCTGCGTTTGCACCTGCAACAAGTCCTTGAGCAGCAGCTTCTTCATATCCTGTAGTTCCATTTATTTGACCAGCAAGATACAAACCTTTAATTTTCTTAGTTTCAAGAGTGAATTTCAGTTGATGAGGATAAACCATATCATAAGCAATAGCATACCCAGGTCTTATCAACTCCACCTCTTCAAGACCTGGAATACTCCTTAAAATCTGTATCTGAATTTCCTCAGGAAGGCTTGTATATATACCTTGCACATATATTTCCACAGAATTTCTTCCTTCAGGTTCAAGGAATACTTGATGAGTTTCATGATCAGGAAACCATATATATTTCTCTTCTATCGAAGGACAATATCTTGGCCCTTTTTTCACCATTCCACCAATTCTGGAAGCTGTTAGATGAATATTAGCGAGAACAATTTCCTTAGTTTTTTGAGTAGTTCTCGTAAGATATGAAGGCACTTGTTCTCTTGGTTCTGGTTCCTCCCAAAAAGAGAAGGAGTGAAGTTCCTCATCACCAGGCTGGATTATAGTTTTACTAAAATCTATAGTTCGCTTATCAACCCTCGGGGTTGTTCCTGTATTAAATCTTCCTACCTCGAGCCCCAATCTTCTCAAGGCATCAGAAAGCCCCACCGAGGGAAATTCGTTCATTCTACCAGCAGGTTTTGACCAGGTACTTATGTGGATAACACCGTTCATAAAAGTACCAGGAGTTATAACTACTCTTTCTGCATAAAACTCTTTTTTTGTGGATAAAATTACTCCCTTTACCTCGTTGTCCTCTACAATTAGATCTACTACCTCTCCTTGATAGATCTCTAAATTTTTAATAGATTCAAGAAATTCCCTCATCTTGGCAGGATAAATCCATTTATCAACTTGAGCTCTTAGAGCCCTCACAGCAGGCCCTTTAGATGTGTTTAGCATCTTAACTTGAATCATGCTCCTATTGGTGATTCTTCCTGTAAGTCCTCCAAGAGCATCGATTTCCATAATGAGATGCCCTTTTCCTGGTCCTCCCATAGCAGGATTACAAGGAAGCCAACCTACGGTATCATAATTCATGGTAATCAACAATACTCTTACACCAAGACGAGAGGCTGCATAGGCAGCCTCACATCCAGCATGTCCTCCGCCAACCACAATTACATCATACTTTTCCATTTTTCCTAACCTCTAATACTCCAAGTTTTTTAAGAATAAATATGATTAAGAACAGAGTACCAAAAAGTAAAATAGCAGAAATATATGGATCTTGCAATAAGGAAATTATAACTGCAAGAAGAGCCATACAAATAGTGATTAAGTAAATAAATGCTATACTTTGTTCTGTAGACATACCAAGTCTCAAAAACCTATGATGAATATGATCTTTATCATATCTCCATGGAGCTCTTCCTTCGAGTATTCTTCTTATAATAGAAAAGGCAGTATCAAGGACTGGAAAACCAAGAACAATAATTGGGAAAAATAAGTTAATAACTGTACTAATTTTTAGTACCCCAATTACAGAAATAGCCCCTAAAATAAATCCTAAAAACATTGCTCCCGAATCTCCCATAAAAATGGAAGCCGGAGGAAAATTATAAAACAGAAAACCTAACACAGCCCCTAAGATACTGGAAAGAAGTAGAGCCATTTCAATTCTTCCTAAAATAAGTGATATTATAAGAAGAGAAAAGGAAGAAATAACAGAAACACCACCAGCAAGCCCATCAAGACCATCTATAAAATTCATAGCGTTGGTGATTCCTAAAAGCCATACAAAAGTTATTACATCAGCCCAAAAACCTTTAATTATTATCTTAGTATAAGGTACTCTCCAAATTTCTACTCTTACTCCCAATATCACAGCTATTAAGACTGCTAAAAAGGTTAACCAAAATTTAGGTTTAGGCTTTAACTCTACAAAATCATCCAGAAGTCCTACAAGAAAAACTAAAAGTCCGCCAAATATTATTTTTTCTACTACAGGGGATTTATTAAATATTACATTTACTACTAAAATGCTCAAGAAAAATGCCACCCCACCAATTCTGGGTATAGGCTTTAAGTGTACTTTTCTATCATTAGGAATATCTACCGCTCCTACTTGATAAGCAATCTTTTTAACCCAAGGAGTAAGTAAAACAGATATTACTAAGGATAAAAGAAATGCAAAAAAAACATTCATTTTTCTTTCTTATCCTTCAATTCGTATGCTAATATAATAGCTTGAGCAATCTCTTTCATAGGCTTACGTTTATCCATACTTGCTTTTTGAATTAATCTGAATGCTTCATGCTCTTTTAAACCTTCCCTATCCATAAGAATACCTTTAGCTCTATCTACTAATTTTCTTGTTTCTAAAGCATCTTTAAGATCTTCTACTTCTTTTCTTAAAAGCTGAAATTCTTTAAATCTTGCAATAGCAATCTCTATAGCAGGAAATAAATCAGATTCCTTAAAAGGTTTCACAATATAGGCAACTACCCCTACCTCTTTTGCCTTTTCTACAAGCTCCCTATCAGAATAAGCGGTTAAGAAAATAATTGGTGCTATTTCTTCTTGGGTCAAAATCTTTGCTGCCTCAATGCCATCCAAATTTGGCATTCTTATATCCATTATAATCACATCGGGTTTTAACTTTCTTGCAAGCTCTATTGCTATTTTTCCATCCGAGGCTTCCCCAACTACCTCATATCCTTGACTTTCTAAAAGTTCTTTCAAATCCATTCTAACTATGGGTTCATCCTCTGCTATTAATACTCTTACAGTCTTCATATACTCTCATCCTCCTTAAAGGATATCTTGAAAAATCTCATTAGCAAGAAGAATTCCCTTTTCTGTCAAAGCTACCCTATCACCTTCTTCTTTAATTAACCCATTTTCTAAAAAAACAGAATAATTTTTCATAAAATATTCTATCCTTTTATCAAATCTATTTTCAAACTCCTTTTTTGAAATCCCTTCCATAAGCCTTAATCTTAAAAAAAGAAAATCCTTCGCAAGTTTGTCGCCAGTCAAAAATTCTCTTTCTTCAATAGGAAGAATTCCTTTTTTTATTTTTCCATAGTATACATAAAGATTTCTACAATTTCCATATCTAACCGGTGGATCATAAGAATAAGCAGAAACCCCAAAGCCATAATATTTCTCCTGATTCCAGTATTTAAGGTTATGCTTGCACTTATAATTTTCATTCTTAGAGAAATTTGATATCTCATAATGAATAAAGCCATTATCTTTAAGATAATTCATAGCAAAGGAAAACATTTCTGCTTCCATATCACTATCAGGAAGTTTTATTTTGGACTCTAAATACATCTTATAAAATAGTGTTCCTTCCTCGATCATAAGATTATAGATAGAGATATGTTCTGGATTTAATTTTACAGCCTCCTTTAAGGAAAAATAAAAATCTTCTTGTTCTTGAAAGGGAAGAGAATAAATTAGGTCTATATTTATATTTTTAAAATCAGCCTCTCTAAGCATATGGAATGTTTTATAGATATCATCCGTATCATGTATCCTACCAAGAATTTTAAGCTCTTTTTCAATAAAAGATTGGGCCCCTATACTTATCCTATTAATACCAAGTTCTTTCCATACTTTTATTTTTTCTCTATCTACTGTTCCAGGATTAACCTCCATAGAAATTTCAACGCCTTTACTTAACTTAAACTTTTCTTGTATAAACTCAAAAATCTTTTCTAAACCTTTCAAAGAAAGAATAGAAGGTGTACCTCCCCCCAAATATATGGTATCAATTGTCTCTCCTTTTGATTTCATATCTATCTCTCTTAAAAGATGACTTATATACCTCTCCTCCTCCTCTTTAGAATATCTAAAGGACACAAAATCACAATATGGACATTTTCTCACACAGAAGGGTATATGAATATATATGCCAATAGGATTAGAGGAGATCATAAGATTTTAAAGCGTTAAGAAGAGAATAATTGGTCATATCTGATTGAAGAGGAGTTATGGAAATCTTTCCATTTTTGATAGCCCATATATCAGATCCTTCCTCTCCGTTTTCCTCAACATATCCATGCAACCAAAAATATTCTTTATTTCTTGGATCAAGCCTTTTTTCAACTATATTCCTGTAGTGAAACTTTCCTTGGTAAGTAAGACAAATGTCTGTTATTTTAGCATTAGGGGGTATATTTATATTCAAAAAGGTTCCTTCGGGAATAATTTTCAAAAATTTATCAAATAAGCTGATTAATAAATCGGTGGCTTTTTCAAAATCTTCTTCCTTTCCATCCTGATACACCGATATAGCTATAGCGGGAATGCCATTTAAAGAAGCCTCTCTCGCTCCAGAAACAGTACCTGAATAGATTATATCGTTTCCTAAGTTATATCCCCTATTTATGCCTGAAATAACTAAATCTGGTTTTTGAGCTAATATAGCATAAAGTCCTAAAAGTACACAGTCAGCAGGATTTCCATTAGTACTCCATACTTTAACTTTTTCAAGAGACCAATTAATTTCGTTTATTCTTAAAGGTTTGTGAAGGGTTATAGCATGACTTCCTCCACTTCTTTCTCTTTCAGGCACAATAATGTAAATCTCCCCAAATATACTAAGTTTATTCCCCATTATTTTCAGAGCAGGAGAGTTTATTCCATCATCGTTAGTGATCAAAATTCGGTACTTTCTCATTGACCTAATCCCTCTTTAGTACAGTCCAAAAAGCTTCTTGTGGGATTTCCACATGTCCTATCTTCTTCATCCTTTTTTTCCCTTCTTTCTGCTTCTCAAGAAGTTTTTTCTTTCTTGTAACATCTCCACCATAACATTTTTGAAGAACATTTTTCTTCAAAGGCTTTATCTCTTCTCTTGCTATAATCTTACTTCCTATACCAGCTTGAATCACAACCTCAAAAAGTTGTCTTGGAATAACATTCTTAAGTTTTTGAACTAACTTTCTTGCTTCTTCATAAGCTTTATTCCTGTGTACAATAATAGAAAGAGCATCTACTGGTTTTCCATTTATAAAGACATCAAGCTTTACAAGATTTTCTGGTCTATAACCAATAAATTCATAATTCATAGATCCGTAACCTCTGGTTATAGACTTTAACATATCAAAAAAGTCAGTAATTATCTCTGAAAGAGGGAGCTCTGCCGTAATAAGTACTCGGGTAGGAGTTAAGTACTCCATATTTTTAAAAATTCCCCGTCTCCTATCAATAAGTTCCATTATTCCTCCTACATATTCATTAGGAGTTACAATACTCGCAAGAACAAAAGGCTCTCTAAACTCCTCAATTTCATAAGGTGGTGGCAATTCTAAAGGATTTTGAATCATTTTTCTTTCTCCTTTCTTGGTTATGACCTCATATGCTACTGAAGGTACTGTAGTAATTATATTTAAATCAAATTCTTTCTCCAATCTTTCTTGCACAATTTCAAGGTGTAACAAGCCTAAAAAGCCACAACGAAAACCAAACCCTAAAGCAGGAGAAGTTTCAGGCTCATAATATAAAGATGCATCATTTAAGCTTAGCTTTTGAAGAGCATCTCTTAATTTATCATAATCCTCGTTTTCAATGGGATAAATTCCACAAAAAACCATAGGTTGCAGCTTTCTATAACCTGGAAGAGGCTCCTTAGCTGGTCTTTCTGATAAAGTTATAGTGTCCCCTACCCTTGCCTCCGAAATTTCTTTAATGTTTGCTACTATATATCCCACCTCTCCAGCTACTAAACTTTCTACAGGTTTCATCTCAGGAGAAAAAATTCCCAATTCCTGAACCTCATATTCACTTCCCGTAGACATAAGTTTAATCTTATCTCCGATTTTTACTTCTCCCTCAAATATCCTTACATAAACTATTACTCCTCTATAAGAGTCGTATTTTGCATCAAAGATTAAAGCTTGAAGAGGATCTGAGGGATGACCTTTAGGAGATGGAATATATTTAACTATACCCTCTAAAAGTTCCTCTATACCCCACCCTTCCTTTGCACTCACAAAAAAAGTCTCACCTATATAATCCTTTCCTAATAATTCTTCAATCTCCTTAGCAACTCTATCGGGTTCTGCATTAGGAAGATCAATTTTATTTATTACAGGTATAATGACCAAATTATTTTCAAGGGCAAGAAGTAAATTGTTTATAGTTTGTGCTTCAATACCTTGTGAGGCATCTACTACTAATATGGCACCCTCACAAGCAGCAAGACTTCTTGAAACCTCATAGGTAAAATCCACATGTCCAGGAGTATCAATCAAATTTAGTTCATAAGTTTCTCCAGACTTTGAGTTATATAAAAGCCTAACTGCTTGGGCTTTCACGGTTATTCCTCTTTCTCTCTCCACATCAAGGGTATCAAGAATTTGATCTTTCATTTTTCTTTTTTCTACTGTTCCAGTGTATTCCAAAAGCCTGTCTGCTAAAGTAGATTTTCCGTGGTCTACATGAGCAATAATACTGAAATTCCTTATTTTAGATGTGTCTTTCATCGGTATTTCCTTCCTCCCTTTTTCTATATCTTAAATTATATAACATTTTACCTAATCTTTTGTTTTACGAAATTTTATGCTATAATTCAGTCTGTCAAAAATAAAACCATAAAAAATTTTAAAATAAAGGAGAGGGAAATAAAAGATGGCAAATACAAAATCAGCAATTAAAAGAATTAAAATTAGCGAAAGAAATAGAATCAGAAACAGGGTTAGATTAGGTAAAATCAAGTTCTACACTAAACAGTTTCTAAAGTTCTTAAACGAAAACAATATTGAAGAAGCAAAGAAAATACTTCCCGAAGTAATAAGTGCTATTGATAAAGCAGCACAAAAGGGTACTTTGCACAAAAACACAGCAGCAAGGAAAAAATCAAAACTCATGAAATTACTTAATCAAAAACTTTCAGCTAACCTTTCTTCCTAATTTAAGTATAACTTTTTCTATTAGTATTCTTTGATCCTTACTTGTAGTTTTATAGTCCATATCAACCTGCCGCAGAAGGAAATAAATCTCCATAAGTTCTGCGGCAGTGTACTTTGTTAACGCTTCTATAGATTTTTTAACTACAAAAGGATGTAAACCCAACTTTTCCTTTATTTCATCAGATGAGTACCCATCCTTAAGAAGAGCATTTATCCTAAGAAGTTGTCTTATCTGTTTTATAACTATTTCAAGTATAACTTGAGGATAAACTCCTTCACTCCACAAAGCATCTATTCCTGAGAAGGCAATAAGAAAATCTCTCCTAAGTAGAGCATCCAAGAAGGTATAAAAGGCAACTTCCTGTGTGGCTAAGACTTTTTTCAGATCCTCTATAGTAACCTCATTCCTTTCTCCTACAAAGGCACAAATTTTCTCTATCTCCTGCATTAAAATACCTATTTTATCGGCATAGTTAATAGAAAGGAAATATATACTTTCTTCATCTATAGACTTACCCTTTTCCTGAAACTTTTCTTTAATCCATCTTCTTAAAGCATCAGCTCTAAATTTTGTAAATTCCACTAATCCCTCAGGAGGAATATATTTAGCATAGCTCATTCTCTTAGCCTTTTCTTCCTCAGCATTAGCCATAAAAACAATACAAGTATTAGTTAATCTCTTAAATAGCAAATCAAGTTTTTTAGGCATATTTTGATCTTTCAACTCTTGAGCGTGCCTTATTACTATTAATTGATCCCCTAAAAGAGAGGGTGATTCAAAATAAGGAACAAGATTATCCCAACTAATCTCATCGGCAAAAAAAGCCACGTAATTTGCATTCTTAAATCTTGCTTTCTTAAGTTCCTCAAGAGCTTCTTCCATGAGAAACTTTTCCTCTCCTGTAAATAGGTATACAGGAGAAAACTTTTTTTCTTTAATTGAATGTTTAAACTCCCAGTAGTTCATTTTCTTCTCTTTTCCTTAATATAACAGGAAGCAAAATAAGAGATACACTAATTAACAAGCTTATTTTATAATGTTCTCCAATCAATTGCAAACTCTCAAATAAAATATCAATCAACTTAGATAGAATTTTTTCAAAAATAAAACCCATAGGCAAAGAGAAGCCTATTAAATAGAGGAAAGAGAAGAAAAGGACTAAGCTAAAAATAGGTATGGCAAAAAAATTAGCAATAATACTTATAGGCTTTAAGCTACCAAAATAATAGATATTTAAAGGAGCTAAAAATATCATGAGCCAAAAAGAACTTTCCCAAATTTCTTGGAGATAAGCCGGCAAGAATTTAGAAAAATTAGGCTTATACAAAAGCCCTAGCATTGCTAAATAGGAAAGCTGAAAACTTACGTTAAACAATTTTAAAGGAGAAATAACAAGATTAACAAAAGCGACCCAAAAAATAGCATTTAAATTATCCTCTTCCCTTCTTAAAAGAAAGGCAAGAAGTATAAAAACATATTGTCCTATGACTCTCCACACAGGAGGATTATCTCCTATTATCCATCCATAAAATACCAAAAGAGGAAGAATAACAATTCTGACAAGAATTCTACGAAGAGGAATTAAAGCACTGAAAATATTTATGAGAAAAGAAAGATGAAGTCCTGAAATAGCAAGTAAATGGGAGGTCCCTGTATTTACAAAAAGATTTTTTACATCTTCTGAGAGACCTCTTCTCTCTCCCATAACTATTGCTAGTAAAAATTGTTCTTTATAATCCTCAAAAACTGAATATACGTTACTTATTCTATTTCTTAAATTATTCCTAATTCTTTCTAAAGAATTCTTATAGCCTCTTTTAATTAAATAAATTTTCTCAGCTTTAATAAGATAAAGGATATCTTCATCCCACAGAGAATATAAATTCCCTTGATTCAATGGATATAACCCTACTCCCTCTAATAGTATTTTATCTCCTATTTCAAACTTCCTATTTTTAATATTGAGTTTTCCCTCCTCTTTAAATCCCTCTATTTTAATCACATAACTATTGAAATCTTTCCCCTCAAAAGAGTCTTCTACTATTCCAGTTAAGCTTTTAAGCTTAGCATTACTATAAACTTCAAATTGGGGAAAGCTGATTCTGTATAAATAAAATCCAAGTAAAAACAAGAATATTAAAGTTATGTAAAAATAAATCTTGGATTTTCTGTTAATTACAAAAACTAAAAGGAGTAAAAATAAAAAGAAATAAACAAAACTCAGATTAATTTTGGCAAATATAATTCCCAATATATAGAAAATTAGAAAATAAAAAGAATAAGGAAATTTCAAAGAATCACCACGTAATTTGATCTCTTATTCTCTCAAGCTTTTTTTCTCCAATTCCTTTTACATTTAACAAATCTTCCGCAGAACCAAAAGGACCATTCTCCTCTCTATATTCAATAATTCTTTGGGCTAAAGTAGGGCCAATCCCCGGAAGAGATTCTAACTCTTCTTTACTGGCGGTATTTATATTGACCTTATCACTTTTAGAAGTATCTATCTTTCTTGTACTTAAAATCGCTTGAGATTTTAGCTCATTCTCTGAATTTTCTAATTTTGAAGGTATATAAATTTTAGAACCATCTCTTAAGAAATCTGCAAGATTAACTTTATCCAAATCAGCAGAGGGCAAAGATCCACCTGCCAAATTAATAGCATCAATCACCCTTGCCCCCTCTTCCAATTTATAAACTCCTGGATTTTTTACCTCTCCTGTTATGTGAACAATAATAAATTCGTTTTTGTCTACATCAATATTATTACCACCACTTAAATTAGAGACCATAGAAAATAAAACCCCTACTAAAATTACAACAAAAATAACCAAAAGAAATTTTTCTTTCTTCTCAAACATTTATTTTTTATTTAAAACCAATTTTTCCTTTTCCTTCAATTTCGATAGTTGTTTTAAAAGTACTTCAATAGCCTTCTCTAATTGTATATCATTATCCTTCCCTACATTTTCTGGTGCCATTTCTACTATTACATCAGGTTGAATCCCCTCTTTATTAATATCTTTACCAGATGGAAGCAGATATTTTTCAGTAGTCAGCTTAAGGGCAGAACCATCAGAGAGAGTAAATATGGTTTGAACCACGCCTTTTCCAAAGGTTTTTTCTCCTAAAAGAATTCCTTTTCCATAATCTTTTAGCGCTCCCGAAAGTATCTCAGATGCACTCGCAGAATACCTATTCACAAGTACTACAAGAGGCTTATTCCATCTATATAATTCCTTAACAACTTTTTCTCCATATAAGTTCTGATTCCTATCCATTCTATATACTACTACACCTTTAGTAGTGAATGTCTTTGTTTCTCCATTCTTTATAACGGTTTTTACCTGATCATTGTCAGAGATAAACATACTGGCGATCATGACTGCAGATCTTAAATCTCCACCAGGATTGTTTCTCAAATCAAGTATTAACCCAGAACTTTTTTCTAATTTCTTTAACGCGTCTATAATCTTTTGGGGAGAATTTTGAGTAAATTCATAAAACTTAATATAACCAATATTATTCTTTAAAGTTTTATATTCAACAACAGGAACCTCGATCAATTCCCTTTTCAAAGTATATTCATAATATTTTTTTTCAGATTCCCTATAGATCTTAATTTTTACTTCCTTTCCAATTTCTCCCCTAATCAAAGAGACAACCACATCTAAAGGCTTATTGATAACAGACTGTCCATCTACCTCAACAATCTGATCTCCTGGCTTTATCCCTGCTCTATGGGCCGGAGTATTTTCTATAGGAGAAACCACAAGAATCTTACCATCCTTTGACTCCAATCTTATCCCTACCCCTCCAAATACTCCCTGCATGTCCTCAGTAAAAGTCTTAAAAGACTTTGGATCAAAGAACTCTGTATATGGATCATCAAGAGCCTTTACCATTCCCCTAATGGATTCATACTCTAATTTTTTGTTATCTAAATTCTTTTCAATATAAGCATTTCTCACATAATATAGTGCCTCTATGTATACTTTTACACTGGAAATAATATCCTCTAAGGAATCCTTTGCAATGGTAAACTTTGGTAAAAGAAATACTCCTATTCCAATTATCACAACTGAAAGCAAAAGCCAAACTCTTCTTTTTATTCTCATCTTATCCTCCTTCTATTTTAACCAAGTTAAAGGATCCACAGGATCCCCGTTTATTCTTACTTCAAAATGTAAATGAGGTCCAGTACTAAGACCCGTTGATCCCACATAGCCTATCACATCACCTTCTGCAATCTCTTCTCCTACTTTTACCACAATTTTAGAAAGATGTCCATAAACAGTTGAAATTTTTCCTCCATGATCAATTATAATCATATTTCCATATCCACCATACCAACCTGCAAAAATAACTCTCCCAGAAGCCGCAGCCCTAATAGGAGTTCCATAAGATGCGCTTATGTCAATCCCAGTATGAAAGAGAGGTGCACCACCTAAAAGAGGATGCCTTCTCATTCCAAATCCTGAAGTAATACTTCCGATAACTGGCCAAGAAAGTTTACCTTTTTGGGCTTTCTGAATATTTGATGAGGCTAATCTTCTAATCATTTGCTCTATCTCTTTGGATTCCCTTTCAAGGGTCGCTACTACTTGTTGTTGGTATCTCTTTTGAGTTCTAACCTTCTCCAAGTATGCCAATTTTTCTTTTTTCTTTTTCTCTATATAAGCTTTCTTTTCAGCTATGCTTTTAACCAAAGCCTCAACCCTTTTTTCCTCTTCCTCCCATCTTTTCTTTGTCTGTTGTATATCTTTACATTGAGTATTTAAATTATTTAATCTTCCTGCTTCAAGTTTCATAAGAGTCTTTAAATAATAAGGTACTGCTATTTGAAAAAAAGCATCATTTAAAAATATCAAGCTGAAAGAATTATTAATTTGCAATAATTTATAAGAATCACCAAGATTTTCTTTAAAGTTTAAACTCCTATACTTCAAATTTCTCTGAAGTATACTCAATTGAGTAGATAACACTGTTAATTTTGCTTGTGCCTCTCTTAATCTTGACTCAGCAACATTTAATTCTCTCTCTGCCCTATCAAGATCCTGATCAATTTTAGTTATTTCACGAACAATATTAACTTCTACAGACTCTAAATTTTTGATCTGCTGCTTAAGAGATTGGATTTGTTTTTGTTTTTGTTGTAATTCTTTTTGCTTTTGAAGAATTATAGAGGACGTATCGGCACCGTAAATTGAAACTAACATCAAGGATAATATTAATATTATGATTACAAATCTTCTCATCTTAGTCTCTGAAAACTTATTAGTGCAGAAGTAAAACTCACAATAATACTTGAAAGTATAAAATACAAAACCCAAACAAGAGAATGTCTTAGGTCAAATATAAATTCAAAATAAGGTAAATATACAATTATGTAGCTTTTAATAGAGGAGGAGATTAAGAAGATTAACAAAAAGGCTATGACCGACGACGTAAAGGTCACAAAGATATTCTCCCATATTTGAGAAGGTACTGAAAAGTTTGGAAAGGCCAAATGAGCGTGAGCAAGAAGTTCTACAGAGATTATCAAAAAGGCAAAACTTCCTAGATATATAAATAGTTTTTTGATGCAGTTTATAAGATTATTAAGCTTATGCCATTGATTCACCATATCTTCAGAATACCTTACTTCCTCCACAAAGTTGTAGTTCATAACAAAACTCAATATATTTTCAATATTGTCGAGAATTAAAGGAGTTATTTCCAAGGCCTTAGGCAAATTATCAGGTGATCCCCAGGCAAATATATCATTCTCTCTTCCAATAATCTCTTTTAATTTTTCCCATGCATCTTTTTGAGTAATATAGTTTATTTCCTTTATATGAAAGTTATTTTTTAAGTCATCAATGAGCTTTAATATTTGAGAGTCAGGGGTTTTTGAGTTTATAAAAGCATAAATCTTAATCTTCTCAATCCACATATTTAAAGAACCATTCATAGCAGTAATAAAAATCACAATGGCAAAAAATATAACATATAAAATTATAAACCCTAAATATAAAAATATCCCCTTACTCTTTATTCCTTCCCAAAACTCTTTAGCCCCTGACATGTATAAATTATACCTCTATATCTTATAGAAAAGCAATACAATTAAGACTCCTATTACACTTCCCAGGTTTAATCTTAAATCAAAGCCTAAGGTAAAAACAAAAAAATAAAAATCAAGATTAATAGGAGAAAAACCAATATTTATACCTTTTTTTAAAATTTCAAGCTTATCTGATAATGCCTCAGCCAAAACTCCTCCTACCAAGAATCCTAAAATTAGTAAGAGAATAAACATTCTTGTAGAAGTCTTGTTTCTTCTCATAATTCACCCCCAGAGTATTTTTTAATAAATCTTAATACATACCCCCCTACCACTCCATTGAAAAACCCCGTAATAATTCCGAAAATTATTAAAAAAGGTGCATAATACAAAATTGCAGAATGAAAAACAAAAAACATAACTATAAGAAGCTGTACAAAATTATGAGTCAGAGCTCCTATTATACTGTTAGAAATTAAACTGATGTTAGATTTTGCTAACGCCCCCATAACCAATGTACTTGCTATTCCCCCAAAAAACCCTAAATAGAAAGATATATTCAAAAATCCTCCTAGTATAATGTTTACTATAATAACTCTAAATATAGTTATAACAAGAGCTTCTTTCAAACCTAACATATATATGGCAATAAGAGAAATTATATTTGCAATGCCTACTTTGCCCCCTGGAAGAGGAAAAAAGGGAGTTATAAATAGACTCTCTAAATAATAAAGAGTACAGGCGAGAGACAGTAATAAGCCCAATAGAGAAATATAATATATCTTATTTTTCCTAATATTTGTAATCTTCATTTTTCACAAAATGTATATTAGGAGAATACCAGATTTTCCCATCACTAAAGACAATAACAACCCCTAAATCCGTAAATTTTTCCCAATAAGATATAGCTTTTGCTCCCATAACAAAGAAGGCAGTAGATAAAGCATCAGCTTTAGTAGCATTTTCACTTATTATACTCACACTCATAACCTCTCTTACAGGATATCCTGTTTTAGGATCAATTAAATGGCAATACCTTATTCCATCTCTTATAAAATATCTCTCATAATCTCCAGAAGTAGCCACAGAACCTTTATTAATATAAACTAATCCTATATAATCATCTAACTTACGAGGATTTCTAATTCTTATCTCCCATTCATTTCCATCCTTAGGTTTACCATATACTCCAATTTGCCCACCTATATTTAATAAAGCTCTTTCTATCTTATACCTTTTCAGAGAGGATAATAACCTATCTAAAATGTATCCTTTTGCTATTCCCCCAAGATCAATCTCCATACCCTTAGGAATAAAAACCATCTTTTCTCTTATCTGAATCCTCCGAAAATCTACTTTTCTTAATTCTCTCTTTACTTCATCCTCCGTAGGTATCCTATATCTTTTGTCATAAAATCCCCATAATTTTAAGAGAGGAGCAATTGTAGGATCAAAATATCCATCAGTCATTTTTGCGTAATATATTGCTTTATTTATAATCTCAAGAGTATCTTCTGCTACTTTTACCCAACTTCCCGCCTTTGAATTTATTCTATAAATATCACTATTATTGCTAAATCTATCCAAAAGCTTAGCCAGATATTCTAAATTCTCCCAACACTCATTTAAAGCCCTCTCACCATCCCTTCCCCATATCCTAACCTCTATAAAGGTATCCATTAAGATTCCATTTCTATAATATTCTCTACTTTCATCAAAGTTTCTTATAAAGAGAAAAAATAGAGCTCCTATAAATAAAAAAGAAATTAATATTTTTATTTCTTTAGCAAAATGAGAGCTTTGGTTGGACATTTCTCTACACAAATTCCACAACCATCACAAAGATTATAATCAATCACAGGAAATCTTCCATCCATCTTTATAGCACCCTTAGGGCATACTTTCTCACAAATCCCACAACCTATACATGCTTTAGAACATACTCTTCTTGCCTCAGGACCTGGAAGTTCCGTTTTGCATCCCAAAAGAAGAGGTATATCAACAGGAAGAAGGGTTAAAATCCCCCTTGGACATGCTTTTACACATAAACCGCATCCAGTACACTTCTCCATATCTATCTTAGGAAGTCCATCTTCACCCATATGAATTGCATCAAATGGGCATGCCTTAACACAATCTCCAAATCCTAAACATCCTGTAGGACAACCCTTATATCCACCCTGAACCAGATTTGCAGCTTTACAGGTATCCACACCTTTATAAACATATTTCTCTTGAGCTATTCCTTTTCCTCCCTGACAAGTAAGAAAAGCTACACTTTTAACCATTGTTATATTTTCATCTACTCCTAAGATCTTAGCTATATTTTTAGCAACTTTTTCTCCCCCTACTACACAACCAGTATACGGAGCTCTTCCCTCTACAACTGCCTTTGCAAAACCCTCACAGCCAGGATAACCACAAGCACCACAATTAGCCCCTGGAAGCACATTTAAAATTTCAGTAATTCGAGGATCTACCTCTACCTTGAACTTTTCTCCTGCAATAGCAAGTCCTATTCCAAACAAGAGCCCTATAGCCCCTAATACTATTACTGAAATAAGTACTAATCCCATAAGTTTAATCCTCCTTAATGGGCTAATCCTTGAAATCCTAAGAAAATAAGAGCAAGAAGTCCAGCAGAAATGAAAACTATAGGATATCCTTTCCAAAACTCAGGTATTTCCGAATAAGATAATCTGTCTCTAATACTTGCAAGTAAAATTAAAGCAATTGTAAATCCCAAAGAGACTCCTAATGAATATACAATTGCTTCTATTAAGTTATGACCATAGTTTATATTCAAAAGAGTAACACCAAGAATAGCACAGTTAGTAGTTATCAATGGTAAGTATATTCCCATAGCCTTATATAAGCTCGATAAGAACTTTTTTATAACCATTTCCACTAACTGAACCAACACTGCAATAACAAGAATAAAAGAAATAGTTCTCAAGAATAATAAATTTAAAGGTACCAATATATAATAATAAATGAAAAAGGTAACCACTGAAGCCATCACCATAACAAAAGTAACAGCTGCACCCATACCTATTGAGGTCTCAATTTGAGTACTCATACCTACAAAGGGACATAAGGCTAAAAATCTCATAAAAACAATATTGTTTATTAAGGAGGCAGAAATAAAAAGCATAAAGAGTTTTCCAATTATATTCATAGTTATAATTACCTCCTACTTACTCTCTTCTCAAACCATTTTAGTAACCCTATTAGTAAGCCTATTCCCCAAAAAGCACCAGGGGGCATTGTAAATACTTTGGCTGGATCAAAACCACTAAATATTACTTTACCTAAAATAGTACCATTTCCCAAAAATTCCCTAATCAATCCAAGGGCTACTATAGCCCAGATATAACCTAAACTTATACCAATTCCGTCGGCAACAGATTCTAAAACACTATGCCTATATGCAAAAGCCTCTGCTCTTCCAATAATAATGCAATTCACCACAATTAAAGGTATGAATATACCTAACGCTTTATATAGTTCTGGGAAATATGCAGAGATAACTAAATCTACGATTGTAGTAAAAGTACCAATTACAATGATAAAAATAGGTATTCTTATCTCGTTTGGGGTTATAGGTCTTAGCAAAGAAACAAAAAGATTAGAAAAGATCATCACAAAAGAAAAAGCAAGACCCATTCCAATAGCGTTTTCCACACTGGTAGAAACAGCAAGCACTGAACACAAACCTATCATCAATATAAGAACAGGATTTTCTTTGAAAATACCATTTACTACATACTTAAAGAAATTTCTCATATTTTAACCCCCTTAAATTCTGTTATGTTTCAAAACCTCATTAATTGCTCTAACTACCGCAGAGGAAGAGATAGTTGCTCCAGAAACAGGCGTGATATTTTTTTTAGCCTCCAAATTTGGTTCTTTTTTCCCTATAAATTGTCCTAAAAAATTATCCTTAGTAACCTCTGTACCAAGTCCTGGAGTTTCCTGTTGAGATACCACTTTTACTTTTTCTATCACTCCCTTGTCATTCACTGCAACAAGTAGTACTATATCACTACTATATCCTTTAGTGCTTACCTCCCAAACTTTCCCTACCTCTTTTCCATCCCTCTTCCCTATGTATATTTCATTTATATTAACCAAAGGATCAATATTCTTTGGTTTATTTGACAAAGGTACAAACTCAATTGCTTCAGGGAGAAGCTCTTTGAGCAATAAATTTCTCTCTTTTGCTTTATTAAGTTCTATGACCTTTTGAGTATTCTCATAAGTATAGGCAAGAACACCTGCAGCTATGGCACATATGAGCATTAAAGTTAAAC
This sequence comes from Dictyoglomus sp., assembly GCF_049968615.1. Taxonomy (NCBI): domain Bacteria; kingdom Pseudomonadati; phylum Dictyoglomota; class Dictyoglomia; order Dictyoglomales; family Dictyoglomaceae; genus Dictyoglomus; species Dictyoglomus sp. The sequence goes on from NZ_JBMFQK010000002.1 coordinate 124,900, forward strand.
CATATCTCAAAATGTTTTTCATTTTTTCACCTCTCCAAATCTATGAGGCTTTACAAGATTATCAATCAAAGGAGTTAAAGCATTCATAACAAGAATTCCATAAGAGACACCTTCCGGATAAGCACCCCAAAATCTTATAACTATGGTAAACAACCCTGCTCCTATACCAAAGATCAATCTTCCCTTAGAAGTAAGAGGTGTAGTTACCCAATCAGTAGCCATAAAGAATGCTCCTAAGAAAAGTCCTCCAGAAAGTATTTGAAAAATCGGGTCTTTTCCTACTAAAAAAGACATGATAAACACTGTTAAAATAAAGGAAACTGGAATCTTCCAATCAATAATATTTTTATAGATCAGCCATAAACCACCTAAAAGCAAAAGAAGAATTGATGTTTCTCCAATACATCCTGCTCTATTTCCTATAAAAAGATCCCAATAACTTGGTAAAGAGTATCCTGTAAGTTTGAGTTTTTCTATAGCCAGAGGAGTTGCAGTAGAAAGGTTAGACATAAAGCCTAATCCGCCTATTGGTTTAACCCAGGAAGTCATAATCTGAGGATAAGAAGATAAAAGAAAAGCTCTTCCTACAAGAGCGGGATTTAAAAAGTTCTCTCCAATTCCCCCAAAGACCTGCTTAGCAAGTAAAATGGCAACACCCGTTCCAATAATAGGAATCCAAAAAGGTACATTAGGAGGTAAGATTAATGCTAACAAAAGTCCAGTTACTACAGCACTGTAGTCTTTAAGAATACTTAAAGGTTTTCTTCTAATATACAGAGCAAGAGCCTCCCACAGAACTGAAGAAACAACACTAACAAGTATTACTATAAGGGCATAAAACCCAAAAAAATATATACCTGCTAAAGTAGCAGGTAGAAGAGCAAGAATAACCTGTCTCATTGCATAGGAGGTATCTTCTGTTGTAAAAATATGAGGAGATGAGGAAACAATCAGTTTTTCATTTTCTAACTCCATAAATAGTTCTCCTCCTTTTACTTTCTTCTCCTTGCTAAGATGTCAGTTTTCCCTACCCTAATCCATTGAAGAAGAGGCCTTCTTGATGGACAAATGTAATTACAGGAACCACACTCAATACAATCTAAGATTCCTAACTCTTCCGCCTCAACTAATTTACCCTTCTTTACATATCTTGCCAATGTGGTTGGCATAAGTCCCATTGGACATACCTCAAGACACTTTCCACATCTTACACAAGGAATTGGATCATAATATTCAACTTTATCTTCGGGAAATACCACTACCCCAGAAGTACCCTTAACTATTGGCGTGTTTAAATCATATATTGCAACTCCCATCATCGGTCCCCCAAACAAAATCTTACCAGGCTTACCTTTAAATCCTCCCACATATTCTATAAGCTTTATTACAGGTGTACCTATTAAAACTTCTAAATTTTTTGAAGAATTAACTCCCTCACCTGTTACCGTAACTCCCCTTGATATTAAAGGAAGACCTGTCCTAAAATGCTCAGCTATAGCCACTGCTGTTCCCACATTGTTTACCACAACCCCCACGTCCATTGGAAGCCCACCCGATGGAACCTCTCTTCCCAACACTGCCTTTATAAGGTGCTTTTCAGAACCCTGAGGATATTTAGTAGGTAAAGTAACTATTTCAATGTCACTGTCAGCATATTTCTTTAAAACTTCCACCGCATCTTTCTTATTATCCTCGATACCTATAATTCCTCTTTTCACTCCAAGCACATACATTAATATATGTAATCCCTCGATTATTAATTCTGGCTTTTCTAACATCAACCTATAGTCAATAGTTAGATAAGGCTCACATTCGGCACCATTTAAAATAACAGTGTCTATCTTCTTTTCAGGAGGAGGCGAAATTTTTACATGAGTAGGAAAAGCAGCTCCTCCAAGACCGACAATACCAGCTTCTCTAATCCTACTTTTAATCTCCTCAGGAGAAAGATTTTGCCAATTCACTGAAGGAGGAAGATCAGGATAAACTTCATCTTTTCCGTCAGGTTCTATCTCTATTCCTACCATTTGCTTACCCGTTGGATGAGGATAGAGTCCTATCCTCTTAACAGTGCCTGAGGTAGGAGCATGAATAGGAGCTGATACATAAGCTTGTTTGTCACCTATTTTTTGACCTTTATATACATAATCTTTTACCTTTACTAAAGGATCATTAGAGGCTCCTGTATGTTGCCAAGTAAAAATTATTAGTCTTTCAGGAAGAGGCAATTTAGAAATAGGACTATCTTTAGAAAGCTCTTTTTTCTCAGGAGGATGTACACCACCTTTAAAACTAAGCATCTTCATATAAACCTCCTACTCTACCTTACTCTAAGATTCTATATCTTTCCTGCAAAAATTCAACTTTTTTCTTAAGACTTTCTAATTTCTCTTTTTCTTTCTCCACAACCTCAGGTGGAGCTTTTTCTATAAAATCTTTATTAGATAAGCGCTTTTCTACTTTATCTATTAATAGATAAAGTTCCTCTAACTCCTTTTTTACTTTTTCTCTTTCTTTGCTTATGTCAATTAAGCCCTCTAAATTGACATAAAAATTTACATCTTCAACAATTTTATGAGCCACATGTTTTAGGTTTCTCTTCTCCAAAATAGTTGAAAGTTTCGCCTTAGCTAAGGTATAGAAATATCCAGAATATCCTTGAAGGAGAATTTCCTTATATTTATTGGGAGTAAGAAACTCTACATTAATAACTTCATTAGGTAATATATTAAATTCTGACCTTATTGCTCTTATGCTTCTTATAGATTCCATTATAAATTCCATATCTTTTTCAGCCTCTTCATCTATAAATAATTCATTTACTTCTGGCCATTTTGAAATCATAATGCTTTCATGAGTTGATGGTAATTTTTGCCATATCTCCTCAGTTATAAAAGGCATCACAGGATGCAAAAGTTGCATGCTCTCTTTTAATACCTTCCAAAGGATAACCTGAGCTATAAGTCTGCTTTCTGGATCTTCAGTATTAGAAAGCCTTGGTTTTGAAAGTTCGATGTACCAATCGCAAAATTCTGACCAGAAAAAGGTGTAAATCGTCTTGACATACTCACTAAATCTGAAATTTTCAAGATGATCAGTAACTTCATAAACTGTCTTTTGAAGTCTACTCAATATCCATTTGTCACTCAAAGATAAAGAATGTTTAGTAAGGTCTACCTCATTATAGTCTATATTAAAGTCCAAATTTGAAATTACAAACCTTGCTGCATTCCATATTTTATTTGTAAAGTTCTTCGTATTCTCAAAGTTTTCCTCATGGAAACGCAGATCTTGCATTTCAGTACATTGAATCGCAAGTCCAAACCTTGTCACATCAGCACCATATTTATTTATAAGCTCTAAGGGATCAACACCTGTCCCCTTAGATTTACTCATTCTCTTGCCTTCTCTTGTAAGAACTGTAGGATGCACATAAACATAATAAAAAGGTACCTCTTTCCTAAACTCAAGTCCCATCATAATCATTCTCGCAACCCATAGATTAATGATATCCCTTGCAGTACTTAAGACTGAAGTGGGATAAAAATAATTTAGATCTTCCGTATCTTCAGGCCATCCCAAAGTTCCAAGAGGCCAGAGTGCAGAGCTAAACCATGTATCTAACACATCCTCATCCTGCCTTAAGTTTTCGGACCCACATCTCTCACACTTCTCTGGTTTTTGCTCTTCTACATTAACATGACCACAGTTTTCACAGTACCAAGCTGGTATTCTATGTCCCCACCAAAGTTGTCTTGATAAGCACCAATCTTTTATATTATACATCCAATCAAAATAAACCTTTTTCCAACGATCAGGTATAAATTTAACTTCCCCTTTTTCTACTACTTCAATAGCAGGTTTTGCAAGATTTTCCATTCTCATAAACCATTGTTCTGAGATTAAAGGCTCAATGGGAGTTCCACATCTATCACAAGTAGCAAGATCATGTAAATAAGGCTCTTTTTTCAAAAGGTATCCCTCTTTTTCTAAATCTTCCTCAATCTTTTTCCTACACTCCAAAACACTTAATCCCTTATATTTTCCTGCATTTTCACTCATTATTCCATTTTCATCTATGACTGATATAAATTCTAAATTATGTTTCTTTCCAATCTCAAAGTCATCTATATCGTGAGCTGGTGTAACTTTTAAAGCTCCTGTACCAAAAGATGGATCCACAGTTTCATCAGCAATTATAGGAATTATTCTCCCTACAAGAGGTAACACCACTTTTTTACCTATTAAAGCCTTATATCTTTCGTCTTCAGGATTCACTGCTACAGCCGTATCTCCAAGCATAGTTTCAGGTCTTGCAGTAGCTATAACAATATACCCATCCTCTTGATATAAAGGATATTTTATATACCAAAGAAAAGAGTTTTCTTCCACATATCTTACCTCAAGATCAGAAAGAGCAGTCTTACAACGAGGACACCAATTAATAATTCTTTCCCCTTTATAAATATATCCTTTTTTATATAATTCCACAAAAGCTTTTATAACGGCTCTAGAATAGACCTCATCCATAGTGAATCTAAATCTCTTCCAATCACAAGAAACTCCAAGTTTTTTCAACTGCTCTACAATGGTATTGCCATAATTCTCCTTCCATTGCCATACCCTCTCTAAAAATTTCTCCCTACCAAGATCCCACCTTGTTTTGCCCTCTTTCAAAAGTTCCCTCTCTACCACCATTTGGGTTGCTATACCAGCATGGTCTGTTCCAGGTATCCATAAAGCATTAAATCCTTGCATTCTTCTCCATCTTATAAGAATATCCTGTATAGTAGCATTGAGAGCGTGTCCCATATGAAGAGATCCAGTTATATTAGGAGGAGGTAAGACAATAGAATAGTTTTTTTTACTTCTATCTACTTCAGCATGGAAATAATCCTTCTCAAGCCAATATTTATACCACTTTTCCTCCACCTCGTTAAAAGAATAAACCGATGGAATGTTTTCCTTCATTATCTACAATCCCCCTATCCAGCAAGCTTTTTTAATAAATCTTGAGAAATTTTATTACGATTATAAACTAATTCTGGAGTTACTGTAAATTTTTTAATACCAAGATTGGGAAGTTCATACATTAAATCTAACATCAGTTCTTCCATAACTGCTCTAAGTCCTCTTGCTCCTGTAGCCTTATCTATAGCTTCCTTTACTATAGCTTTTAAAGCTTCATCAGTAAAATTAATTTCTACACCCTCCATAGATAACAAAGCTTTATATTGCTTTACAAGGGCATTTTTAGGCTCAGTTAAAATTTTTAAAAGAGCCTCCTCACTTAAAGGCTCTAAGACAGCAACTACAGGAAATCTTCCTACAAACTCAGGGATCATCCCAAACTTAATGAGGTCTTCAGGTATAATATGATTTAATATTTGAGTTAATGACTTACGATTTTTAGGTTCTATTTGGGCCCCAAACCCAATATTTGATACATCTAATCTTTTTTCTACGATTTTTTCTATTCCTTCAAAAGATCCTCCAGCTATAAATAATATGTCCTTAGTATTTATTTGAATAAATTCTTGATAAGGATGCTTCCTTCCTCCTTGAGGAGGAACATTAGCAATAGTACCCTCTACTATTCTTAAAAGAGCTTGTTGAACTCCTTCTCCTGAAACATCTCTCGTTATTGATGGATTTTCAGATTTCCTTGAGATCTTATCAATCTCATCTATATAAACAATACCTTTTTCGGCTCTTTTAATATCCCAATCTGCATTTTGAATTAATCTCAGAAGAATATTTTCTACATCTTCACCAACATAACCAGCCTCGGTTAATGTAGTGGCGTCAGCTATAGCAAAGGGTACTTTAAGGAATTTTGCAAGAGTTTCTGCCAATAAGGTCTTTCCAACACCGGTAGGCCCAATAAGCAAAACATTACTTTTTTGTATTTCTACATCTTCTGTTATCTTTGATCTCATAAATATCCTTTTGTAATGATTATAAACAGCAACAGATAAGATCTTTTTCGCCCTTTCTTGTCCTATAACATACTGATCAAGGAAATTTTTTATCTCATGAGGCTTTGGTAAAACAAATTCTTGATTTTCCTCTTCTATTTCTTCACCATCCTCTTCTTCTATAATATCATAGGCTAACTTCACGCATTCATCACAAATGTATACTCCTGGACCTGCAATTAATTTTTTAACCTCTTTCTGAGTCCTTCCACAAAAGGAACAACGAATATTTTTATCGCTCATATTTTGTCTCCTATTCTTTCTTACTCTCTAAAACCTCGTCAACAATTCCATACTCTTTAGCCTCATAAGCAGACATGAAGAAATCTCTATCGGTATCTTTTTCAATCTTCTCTATGGGCTGACCAGTATGGTATGCTAAAATTTCATTTAAAACTCTCTTAATTTTTAAAATTTCTCGTGTATGAATTTCTATGTCAGCTGCAGGACCATATGCCCCTCCAAGGGGTTGATGAATCATTACTCTTGAATGGGGTAGTGCATATCGTTTACCTTTATCTCCTGCAGCAAGCAAAATTGCAGCCATACTAGCAGCTTGTCCTACACATACTGTAGCTACTTTAGGCTTTATATGTCTTATAGTGTCGTATATAGCAAGACCTGCAGAAACCTCTCCGCCAGGACTATTTATATAAAGGTATATGTCCTTTTCTGGATCTTCTGACTCTAAAAATAAAAGTTGAGCAACAATTAAATTTGCTACTTCATCATTAATAGTGGTACCTAAAAAGACTATTCTACTCTTTAAAAGACGAGAATATATATCATAGGCTCTTTCGCCCCTTGGTGTCTGCTCAATTACAATTGGAACTAACATTCTATCATTCCTCCTCTACAACATTTTCTTTTATTAAAAATTCTCTTACTTTTTCTCTAAGTAGATTTCTTTTTAATGTGTTTATTGTACCTTCCCTCTCTAATTCCCTTTTAATTTCTTTAAACTCTTTACCCTCATTTTCAGCAATCTCTTTTATAACATTATTAATTTCCTCATCGGAAATATTAATATTCTCAATTTCAGCAATCTTGTCAAGGATCATCTCTATTTTAATTCTTTTTCTTGCATCTTCAATTACATTGTTCACAAACTCATCCTTACTAATTCCCCTTTGAGAAAGATAATCTTCTAACTGTACTCCTTTTTTGTTAAGTTCGGTCAAGAATTCCCTTAAGATGTTTTCTGCAAGATAATGAACATAACTTAACGGAGGATCCAGCTCTGTGTTTTCTAATATTTTATCCAAAATCTGTGAAAAAAGTTTATCTTCCTCTAATTTTTCTCTTTCCTCTTTAATACTCTCTCTTACCTTCTCTCTAAATTCTTCTATAGAACTTGCATTTACTTTTTGGAGAAATATTTCCTGATCTGGTTTCTCATACCTCCAGATCTTCTTTACTTTCCACTTCAAAGGTAAACTTTGACCTGCAAGTTCCTTTTCATAAAAATCTTCAGGAAAAGATATCTCTATAACTTTCTCCTCTCCAGGCTTCATTCCAATTAATTTTTCTTCTAACTCTGGTAACATCTGCCCATTAAGGGTAAACCATAAAGGAGGAAGCTGACTACCATCCTCCCTCTCCCTTTCAAGATAAACCACATCTCCTTTTTCTATACTTCCTTCTTCCACAGTATTTAATTTACTAAGCTGAAGTTCAATCTGCTCTATAACCCTGTTAATTTCTTCCTCTGAGACCTCAACCTTTTCTTTTTTTAATCCAAATCCTTTATAATCTCCAAGTTTAAATTCAGGTGGCACTTCAATCACAAAAGAAAATTTTAAGTTCTCATTTTCCTTCCATTCCTGAGGCAGTAAGTCAAAATAAGGATCCTGAAGGGGTGTAAAATTCTCATTTTGAAGAATCATATTTAAAACTTCCCTTGCGACTATTCTTATTGCCTCATCTTCAAAAGCCTCAATTCCTAAATACCTTTCAAGAACAGGACGAGGGGTATAACCCTTCCTAAAACCAGGAACCTGATACCTTTTTACCAAACTTTTATACGCTCTTTCTAAACTTTCTTCTCTTTCCCTTGCATCTACTTCTACATTTACCTTAATTCTGCTACCCTGTAGTTTTTCTATATCATATTTGACACTTGATTCATTAATTGGCATTAATCTAACCTCCCTATAACAAAATAATACCTCAGATATGAATCTGAGGTCTCTAAATCTCTATATAAAATTTTGGAGCGGGAGACGGGATTTGAACCCGCGGCCTTCTCCTTGGCAAGGAGACGCTCTACCCCTGAGCTACTCCCGCACCTTAATTTTTCTTGTTGTTTGGTGCGAGGGGTGGGATTTGAACCCACACGGGAAATCCCACTAGATCCTAAGTCTAGCGCGTCTGCCATTCCGCCACCCTCGCACAACTGGTGAGCCGTGCAGGAGTCGAACCTGCAACCCCCTGATTAAGAGTCAGGTGCTCTGCCAGTTGAGCTAACGGCCCAAGAATGGCGCGCCCGGAGGGATTCGAACCCCCGACCCACGGATTAGAAGTCCGTTGCTCTATCCTACTGAGCTACGGGCGCTTTTTTCTATATTTGGGGTGAACGGCGGGATTTGAACCCGCGACCACTGGGGCCACAACCCAGCGCTCTGCCATACTGAGCTACGTTCACCATCTTTATCCCATATCTCAATTTCTGGCGCGCCCAGGAGGACTTGAACCCCCGACTTGCAGATTCGAAGTCTGCCGCTCTGTCCACCTGAGCTATGGGCGCGTGGCCCACTAATATTCTAACTATTTAAAATTTTGGAGCGGGAGACGGGATTTGAACCCGCGGCCCTCAGCTTGGAAGGCTGATGCTCTACCCCTGAGCTACTCCCGCTCTTTCATTTTTACCTGGTCGGGGCAGCTGGACTTGAACCAGCGACCTCCTGGTCCCAAACCAGGCGCGCTAAACCAACTGCGCCATGCCCCGATAGCTAAGATAATATTATAAAAAAATTTTTTTAAAGTCAAGAGATATCAATAATTTATCTATACTTCTAAAGAATAGAGCTCTGTCTTATCAGTTATATCAATAATTGCTATCTTATTATCTTGTAGTAGAGCTACAGTCTTATTAGGGGTCTTAGAAAGAGAGGGACTGCCTGGATTCAATATTATTCTATTATTCTCTTTCTTTAAAATAGGAGTATGTATATGTCCAAAGATCAAAATATCCACATTATATTTTTCTGCCATATCCCATAAATCTTCTTCCCTTTTATCTTCCCCATGGGTCACCAAGATCTTGAATGGTTCAAAATGAAGAAATACATATGGAGAAGCTATAGGATAGTTTAAAACCAATTGATCCACATCAGCATCACAATTTCCTTTAGCAATAAAAAAGGGTTTAGAATTATTTATCAGTTCAGCAAGTTTGGGAGGATTATATCCAGCAGGAAGAGGGTTTCTTGGGCCATGATAAAGGACATCTCCCGCATGAATTACATAATCACTCTTTTCCAGGAGTTCCTTTATGTATTCCCAAAAGGTAGTATCACCATGAGTGTCGCTCATCACTAAAATCCTCATAAATTCACCTCCCATACTGTAACCTTTCCCATAAATATTTAGGAAATCCCAGCATTTTCATATACTTTTGTAAGTTCTCCAAATTATATTCTACTCTATAAAATTCTATCACCTTTAATCTTGTATCATAAACTGCATAACTTGATTTCCAGTTACCATCTCTTGGCTGCCCAACACTCCCAGGATTTATCAAGTACTTATAACCTCTCTCTATTTTTAATTCACCTCCATTTACAAAGCTTACGTAATAAATTTCTTTATCCTTTTCAGAAAAAATAAAAACCCCTGTAAGATGAGTATGGCCAAAAAAGGCAATATTTTTGTTCATCAACTCAAAATTTGCAAAAACAGAATAATAATTAATCAGATACTCATCCAAAGGATCCCTCAAACTTCCATGAACAAGATAAGAATCTTCCAATTCTTTAATTTGAGGTAAATTCTTTAATTTCTCAATATTTTCTTTAGATATGTTTTCCTTAGTCCAATCAATAGCAAATCTGGCATATTCGTTGAAATCATCATATCCTCTCATTCCTACTGTAGCTGCATCATGATTGCCAATTACCTTATGCCTAAATTTTTTTAAATAATCCATACACTCGTTAGGAAAAGGCCCATATCCAACTATATCTCCAAGAAAGTATATTTCATCAACCTCTCTTTCGAGATTTTTATATACCTTTTCCAAAGCAGGAAGATTACTGTGTACATCTGATATTATACCAATCTTCATCTTCACTTAACCATTGACAAATCTCGTTCTAGGGGAGAAGTAAGATCAATATGTCCAGCAAGAGTTTCAACCACTGCTCCCCCAATAAGTATTTGAACTTTTTTGATTTCAGGAAATTCAGTCAATGTATCTACAATACTATAAATCGTTAAAATCTCTCCTAAGCTTCCGCCTGGATGATTTCTCTTAAACTCTTCCGAAAAATTAACATACGCTACTTCATCTTTTAAACTCACACTCAAAAGCCTTGTACCTTTAGGTATTGGGAAATGATCTTTATTACTATCTGATTCTTCAATTAGTTTTAAAATAACTTTTTTATAAAGATTATTTTTAAAAACCAACCTTTCCGCCAAACTTACTTCAATCTCAGAATCGGTTCTTCTTAAACTCTGATTATTAGAATCATAGGTATAGAGTACTACCTTGGTTTTAAAAGGAAAAAAGAACAATAAAAAAATAACAAATATTAACAAAAGACTAAACGAAATGCCAACTACTATCTTCTTCACTTTTTCTTACCTCATTACCCAAATATCTAAAAATTATCTTCTAATAGTATTACCTTTCTTAATTATACCATCAATAACCCTCAAGAACTCCTCGTTATTTCTTGTCTCCCTCAACATCCTCTTTAATCCCTCAATAGCTTCACCTTCTTCTTGTCCTATCAAGGTCCTTCTTAAGAACCAAATTTTCTTCAACTGGTCCTCTGGATACAGTAACTCTTCTTTTCTAGTACCAGATCTTGATATACTTATCGCTGGGAAAATTCTTCTATCAGCAAGTTTTCTGTCTAAAACCAGTTCCATATTTCCTGTTCCCTTGAACTCCTCAAAAATCACATCATCCATTCTACTACCAGTCTCTATTAAAGCAGTAGCAAGAATGGTTAAACTACCGCCCCCCTCAATATTACGTGCAGCCCCAAAAAATTCTTTTGCATGGTGCAATGCAGCAAGCTCAACTCCACCTGAAAGAGTTCTACCACTGGATGGTACAGCCCAGTTATAAGCTCTTGCGAGTCTTGTGATACTATCAAGCAGAATCACCACATGTTCTCCATATTCCACAAGTCTTTTTGCTCTTTCAAGAACAAGTTTTGCTACCTGTATATGCCTCTCAGGCGGTTCATCAAAAGTAGAACCAATAACTTCTCCCTGAACTGATCTTCTAAAGTCTGTTACTTCTTCTGGTCTTTCATCTATTAGAAGAATAAACAATTTTACTTCTTTATGATTTGCAGATATACCATTCGCTATTTTCTTAAGCAGTGTAGTTTTACCAGCTTTAGGAGGAGAAACAATTAATCCTCTTTGTCCTTTTCCTATAGGGGCAAGAAGATCTATTAATCTTGTGTCTACCTCATCAGGAGTGGTTTCAAGCTTTAATCTTTCAGTAGGATGGAAAGGAATTAAATCATCAAATTTGGGTCTTTGCCTTGAATGCATTAAGTCTCTTCCATTTACAGTATCAATTCTTAGAATAGCATACCATCTCTCATTTTCCTTCGGTGGACGAACCATTCCTCCAATCAGATCTCCATATCTTAGACCAAACTTCTTAATCTGAGAGGCTGATATATATACATCTTCATCACTTGGCTTAAAATTTTTCCTAATAAACCCATAGCCATCTTCTGTTATCTCTAAATAACCTTCCCTATATATGCATTCAAAGCCATCAATAATAACTTTATCCTTTTGCTCTTGCTTTTCCTCTTTCTCCTCCTTCTCTTCTTTTTTCTCTTCAATCTCTGGTCCTTTTATTCCAGCACCTTTTTCTATAGTAAGTAAAGAAGAAACCTCACTCTTAGGTGATTCTAAATCCACCTCTCCCTCCTCTAATTTCCTGCTAATTGCTTCAATCATTTCCTCCTTTGTCATACGATAATACCCAGGTATTTTTAGTTCTCTGGCAATTTCTACTAATTCTGCTCTGGTTTTGAGTACTAAATCCTCATAAGACATCCCTTTATTTAACCTCCTTTTTGGAAAAGATTTCTTAAAAGTTTTAATAAACAAACATATTTAGGAAAGAATAAAAGTTATGAAGGTACAAATACAGTTATTGCTGAAAATTCATGATAGTATAAAACAATTATTTTAAAAAGTCAATTATAGTATATAATAAAATCATGGATATTTTTATAGGTACTTCTGGGTGGAGCTATAGCTGGAATCCTAAAAGGGACTTAGGGTGGTATATAGAAAACACACCATTTAATGCTATCGAAGTAAATAGCAGTTTTTATCACTTTCCTCGAGAAAAAACCATTTTGAGATGGGTCAAATATGGAAATAAGTTAAGATTTGTAATAAAGGTACATAGATCTATAACTCATCTTTATAAGTTTAATGAGGATGCCAAAGAAAATTGGATAAGATTTTATAATCTCTTCAAAACCTTAGAACCCTTTATAGAACTTTATCTCTTTCAAATTCCTCCAAGTATGAGCTCAGAAAATATCTCAAAGTTAATAGACTTTCACAGATTCACTCAGCTAGGAGATAAATTTGCTTTTGAACCAAGAAGGGCTGATTGGTTTTATGAGAGCATTTTAGAAAAAATGAAAGAGAATAATATAACTTTTGTCTCAGTAAGTGCACCAAAACTCCCCGACAAAATTATTGTGACTACAAAAAAAGCCTATATAAGATTTCATGGAAAAGATAGATGGTATTCCTATAAATATAATGAGGATGAGTTAAGGGAATATGTTGAGAGAATAAAAAAATTAAACGCAGATAAAGTTTATATATTTTTCAACAACGATTACATGTTAGAAAATGGAATAGTTATGTATAAATTATTATCATCTTAGTTCATCAAGCAGTTTTTTATATTCCTTAGGAACCCGAGCTTTAATCTCCACAAAATTTTCTTTATAATTTTCCTCCTCAATGTACAATTTTCCCCTATATTTTTGAAACAAATTAAACTTATTATATGGAATGTTGATTTTATATCTTCTCACTCCCTTTAAAAGTTCATTAACAATTAGATCTTTAAGTTTTTCTATCCCTATTCCTTCCTTTGCTGAGATAAAAACTGAAGGTTTATAATCTAATTCCTGCTTTAAATATCTAACCTCTTCTTTACTTAAGAGATCAATTTTGTTGTATACTCTAATTATAGTTTTATCTTCTATACCCATATCCTCTAATATAGACTCCACCACCTCAATCTGTTTTCTAAAGTCTTTGTCTGATATATCTATTACATGCAATATGAGATCCACGTAGTATATTTCCTCAAGAGTTGCTCTAAAAGCAGTTAATAGCTCTTCAGGCAAGTTTCTTATAAATCCCACAGTGTCAGATATCAAAACTTCCCAATTATTTTTAAAATTAACCTTTCTTACTGTAGGATCTAAAGTAGCAAAAAGTAAATCTTCAGCCCTGACATTTGCTCCTGTCAATAGATTAAATAATGTTGACTTTCCTGCATTAGTATAACCTACAAGAGCTATCTGAGGAAGATTTAATCGTTGTTTTCTCTGGACCTCTCGTTCTCTTTTTATCTCTTCAAGTTCCTTTTTGAGAGTATGTATTCTTTTTCTTATTTTTCTTCTATCAATCTCAAGCTTAGTCTCTCCTGGACCTCTTGTACCTATTCCTCCTCCAAGTCTTGAGAGAGTCTCCCCTCTTCCCGTAAGCCTAGGAAGCAAATATTCCAATTGGGCAAGCTCAACCTGGATTTTACCTTCTTTGGTTCTTGCATGCTGAGCAAAAATATCAAGGATTAACATAGTTCTATCTACTATCCTCGCAGGTATCTCTTTTTCTATGTTCCTAAGTTGAACAGGACTCAGGTCATTGTTAAATATAACTAAGTCAGCTCTTTGTTCCATTACCAAATATTTCAATTCTTCTAATTTGCCACTTCTCAAAAAGGAGGCAGGATCAGGCTCTCCTCCAAAAAGTAATACATTCTGTACTTTTACACCAGCAGTTTTAGAGAGTAGTTTAAGTTCCTCTAATTCTTCTAAATCGCTTATTTTAGCAACAAGGATGGCTTTTTCGATTTCCAATCATCCCTCCCAAAAAATTCTTTAACTCTTTTCAATGCCTCTATTAATCGATCCTCACTTATAGTTGTAGAAATTCTTATATATCCTTCTCCATAATCACCATAACCAATTCCAGGTACCACCAGCACTCCAATCTCCTCCAAGAGAAACGCTGCAAAATCTGTAGAAGTGAATCCTTCTGGAACAGGTACCCATACATAAAAAGTACCCTTGGGAGGTAATATCTCAACTCCCATACCTTTGAAGGCATCAAGTACCATGTCCCTTCTTCTTTGATAAATTTTCACACTTTCTTTTGAAAAATCTCTTAAATTATTTAAAGCCTCAATAGCAGCATATTGGATTGCTTGAAAAACCCCTGAATCCACATTGGTTTTCACTGTTGAGAGTACAGAGATCAAATCTGCATTTCCCACTGCATAGCCTATTCTCCACCCAGTCATATTAAAAGTCTTTGACAAAGAGTTAAATTCTATAGCAATATCCTTAGCACCATCAATTTCAAGAATAGAAGGAGCCACAAAGCCGTCAAAAGTTATTTCTGAATAGGCATTATCATATAAAATAATAATATCGTATTCTTTGGCAAATTTTACAGCTTCTTCTAATCCTTTTTTGTCTATAACTGCACCCGTGGGATTACTAGGATAGTTCAAAAACATAACTTTAGCTTTTTTAGCAATCTCGGTCGGAATATCTTCCCACTTTGGAAGAAATTTATTCTCAATTTTAAGGGGAATAGAATAAGGTTCTCCTTCAGCAAGAAGAGTAGAAATTCTGTACACAGGATATCCAGGATCTGGACACAGAACTATATCTCCTCTATCCACAAGGCCCCATATCATATGTACTAATCCTTCTTTGGATCCTATAAGAGACAATACTTCCTTTTTAGGATCAAGATCTACGTTAAATCTATATTTATACCAGTTTGCTACCGCCTGACGATACTCCAAAAGGCCTTCGTAGGATGGATATCTATGATTAGCAGGATTTAAGGCTTCCTCACATAATTTTTGTACTATAGGCATCGGTGTAGGCTGATCAGGATCACCAATCCCAAGACTAATCACATCTATACCTCTATTTATAGCCTCTTCTTTTAGCTGATCTATACGGGCAAATAGATAAGGAGGAAGATTTTCAATTCTTTTTGCCTTTTTAATCATTAAAATAATTCACTCCTTCCCGATTTTGATATTTATAACCTTGGTTCTCCCAATCATTTATTATGGTATTATAAACTAATTTAGCAAGTTGTGAAAGAGAATATTGAGAGACATCAAACCAATGAATATCTTTGTATTTTTTGAACCATGTATATTGCCTCTTTACAAACTCCTTGGTTCTCTTCTTTATAAGATTTATACTCTCCTCAAGAGTAAGTTCTCCTCTTAAATACCTTAATATCTCTTTATATCCTATTCCTTGCATAGAGACAAAATTTTCGTTGATACCTTTCAAGTAAAGATTTCTAACCTCATCAACCAACCCTTGCTCAATCATTTTATCAACTCTTTCTTCTAAAATCCTATAGTGTAAATCTCTCGGCATATAAAGACCTATCTTAGAAATGTAAAATCTATCTTCTTTTTTCTCACCAGCGAGCTCACTTATTGGTTTCCCTACTTTATAATAGACTTCAAGAGCTCTAATTATTCTTTTTAAATCCCTTGGATGAATTTTAGATGCAGTTTTTGGATCTATTTTTTTTAATTCTTCATATAATTTATATTCTCCTTCTTTTTCTGCAAGTTCTTTCATTTTCCTTCTAAATTCAAGATCAGGAGGAACGTGAGGAATAGAAAATTCTCCAAATAGTACTTTATAATAAAGAGGTGTGCCCCCCACAAGGAGAGGAAATCTTCTTCTCGCATATATTTCTTCTATAACTTTTAGGGCCCTCTCTCTGAATTCTGCCACCGTGAAGAAATAATCTGGAAGAACAATATCTATTAAATGATGAGGAACTTTTTCTCTATCTTCTAAGGAAGGTTTTGCAGTTCCAATATCCATTCCTTGATAAATTTGCATGGAGTCTACAGAAACAATTTCCACAGGAAGATATTTAGCAAGCTCAAGAGAAAGCTTAGTTTTTCCAGTTCCTGTTGGCCCAAGAATAACCGCTAATGGTATCTTCATCTTCTATGGAAGTATCTTTCTAACTCTTCCTTACTAATTTCCCATATGTAAGGTCTTCCATGAGGACAAGTTAAAGGAATCTTTCTTTCAAATATTAAGTTTATTAACACTTCCATCTCTTCTCTTACAAGAATATTTCCACTCCTTATAGCACTATGACATGCCATACTCTTAATTATTTTGTCTTCTAACTTAGAGAGATCTTTCTCACTTATATCAGATATTATCTCTCGAAAGAGGTTTTCTATAGACTTAGAATCAAATTTCAAAAACTCGTAAGGTACTCTTATAATTCTTATATGATAAGGCCCAAAATCTTCCCATGAGAAAGCAAACTTTTCCAGCAGATCTTTGTGCTTATTTAATAATTCTTTTTCTTCTTCCGAAACCTCAATAACTAAGGGGAAAAGGATCTCTACATTTTGAAGGTACCCTAAACTTAACTCTTTCTTCAACTCTTCGTATCTAATTCTCTCATGAGCTGCATGCTGGTCTATTATATAAACCCTATCCTTTGTCTCCACAATTATATAATTGTCAAATATTTGTCCTACAATCCTAAATCCTGACTTTAAAGAGATGTATTCACTTATATCCTCAGAGAGTTTATTTTCTGACTTATGCTCAAATTCCATGGGCAAAGAAAGAAGCTCTTTTTCTGTTTTTATCCCAACATGATTCTTATGTTCTTTGCCCTCTAATGCTTTTACCCCACTAAAAAATCTTTTATCTTCACTATCCAATGCCTCTTTTATAGCTTTCGACACGAATTCGTATACTTCTTTTTCTTTTTCAAACTTTATTTCTCTTTTTGTAGGATGCACATTAACATCAACCTCATGGTATGGAAGGGTTAAGAAAACTATAGAAAAAGGAAAATAACCCTCAAGAAGTCTATTTTTATATCCTTCTTTTATAGCTTGAAGAATAATATTATTTCTAACCCACCTTCTATTTACATAAAAATAATCCTGAGACTTTAAAGAAATAAGCTTTCCAGGCTTACTTATAAATCCCTCTATAATGTAATTTCCTTCTTTTCTTTGTAAAAATATTAAATTGTTATGAATCTCTATATCAAAAAGTAGTGAAACTACATCTTCTAACTTACCGTTTCCCGATGTTATAAATTTATTTTTTCCATCTTGAATAAGTTGAAAAGAGATCTCAGGATAGGCCATAGCAATTCTTTTTACGAAATCCACAATTAAATTTGTCTCAGTGGTTTTACTTTTTAAAAACTTTCTCCTTGCAGGCACATTATAGAAAAGATCAAAAACTTTAATTACCGTCCCTTTTGAACCTTGCCAAAGATTTATTTCCTGAATGACTCCTCCTTCAACTTTTATAAAAACTCCATCCTCTGTTTCAGTCTTTGATCTTACCTCCACTTTAGATACACTTGCTATACTTGCAAGGGCTTCTCCTCTAAAACCAAGGGTTTTTATATTATATAGATCTTCTTCTGTCTTAATTTTGCTTGTAGCAAACCTATTCAAGGCAAGAATAGCATCTTCTTTTGTCATTCCCTCACCATCGTCTATAACTGATATCAAGGTCTCTCCACCATTTATAAATTCCACAGTAATCCTTTTAGCTCCTGCATCAATAGAGTTTTCAACAAGTTCCTTAACCACAGATACAGGTCTTTCTATTACTTCTCCTGCAGCTATCTTATTTCTTATTTCTTCAGGCAATAAGATTACTTTTCCCATGATTTACTTTATAAGTTCCTTCCATTCATGGATTTTTAAAAGAGCCTGGATTGGAGTAAGCTCATTAGTATTTAGAGATAGAATTTCATTTTTTAATTTTTCAAGCTTAGAATCAGTAATCTCTGAGAACAGCGGAAGTTGTACAATTTCTTTCTTCTTAATTTCCCTTCCCTTTTCAAGTTCAAACAAAATCTTTTCTGCTCTCTCAATGACCTCTTTCGGTAGGTCTGCAAGTTGAGCTACGTAGATTCCATAGCTTTTATCAGCTGGTTTTTCCGCTATTTTGTGTAAAAAGATTATGTCTTTACCTTTTTCCTGTACTGCTACGCTAAGATTTTTAAGATGTTTTAGCTCTTTTTCAAGCTCTGTAAGTTCATGATAGTGAGTAGCAAAAAGAGTTTTAGCCTTTATTTTGTTATGGATATACTCCACTATAGCCCATGCAATACTTATTCCATCGTAGGTGCTGGTTCCTCTACCCACTTCATCAAGAATTATTAAACTTCTTTCTGTAGCATGAGAAAGTATGTTTCCAACCTCCTTCATCTCTACAAGGAAAGTGCTTTCCCCAGAGGATATATCATCCCATGCTCCTATTCTTGTAAAGATCCTGTCTACTACTCCAATTTTTGCCTCTTTGGCCGGAATAAAAGAGCCCATTTGAGCAAGGATAATGATTAAAGCAATCTGTCTTATATAGGTGGACTTTCCAGCCATATTAGGTCCTGTTATTAGATCAATAAACTTGTCTTTGTTAAGATAAGCATCGTTAGGTACAAAAGTTCCTGGAGGAAGCATTCTTTCAATTACTGGATGTCTTCCCTCTCTTATTATTACCTCATAATCATTAGTAATTTGAGGACACACATAATTATACTCCCTTGCTGCCTTAGCAAGAGATATATACACATCAATCTCCGCGATGGTCTGAGCAAAAGTGGTAATGTCCTTAGAATGTTTAATAACCTTCTTTCTTAGATTTTGAAAGAGTTCTTCTTCTATTTTTTTAATATTATCCTCCGCATGAAGGATTTTATTCTCCCACTCTTTTAACTCTGGCGTAATAAATCTTTCTGCATTGACTAGGGTCTGCTTTCTTATATAATCCGAAGGAACCAAATTTAAATTCGCCTTTGTTACCTCTATGTAATAGCCAAAAACTTGATTATATCCAATCTTGAGAGATTTTATACCCGTTCTTTCTCTTTCTCGGTTCTCAAGGTTAATTAGCCAATCTTTACTTTCTCTTAGAAGTTTCCTCAGCTCATCAAGATTTGGATCATAACCATCTTTTATATATCCTCCATCTTTGATATGAGAAGGAGGACTTTCTACAAGAGCTCTATCAAGCTCTTCGTATAAAGGTTCAAGATTAGGTAAGTTTTCTTTCAGCTCCTTCAATCTGTTGGACTCTGCTTTTTCAAGGGACTTTCTCAATAAGGGTAAAAAAGATAAAGCTTGTCTTAGATATATTAATTCCTTTGGAGTCGCAGTATTATAATTTATTCTTGAGTTTATCCTCTCAAGATCTGGCATCTCTTTTAGTATCTCTTCCATTTCTCTTCTCCAAGGATCCTTGTCTAAGAACTCCTTTATAGCTTCTTGCCTCTTTTTTATGGCATTCACATTTAAAAGAGGTTGCAAGAGCCATTTTTTTAGAAGTCTTGCTCCCATGGAAGTCAAAGTCTTATCAAGTACCCATATTAGACTTCCTCTTCTTTGTCCTTCTCTTACTGTCTCAAGAAGCTCTAAATGTTTTATTGCAGTACTATCAAGGATCAAATATTGCTGAGGTTTATAAAATTCTACCCTCTCAATGTGGGTAGGAATAGTAAACATTACTTCTTTTATGTAGCTTAAAACCCCATTTATAGACTTCTCAGCAAGAGGATAGTTCTCTTCTGGTTCAGAATAACTAATTTGATGATCTGAAGGTTCAAAATAACTATCTTCTAAAAGAGTAATTTTGGGATCTACCTCTCTTTTTAGATCACTTAATAACTCTGAGAGAAGATCTTTTAATGAAAAGGGTAATATTATCTCCTTAGGCTTTAACCTAACCAATTCAGAATAAATTATTTCCTCTGCATCCTCTCCTCTCCATTCAGTAGCAAAAAACTCCCCCGTAGAGACATCAATAGTAGCAAGAGCTAAATATTCTCTATTCAAAGCATAAATTGAAGAAAGGAAATTGTTGTTTTTATCCTCAAGTAATGTATCCTCTACTAAAGTCCCTGGTGTAATGACTCTTACTACTTCTCTTCTCACAAGACCTTTTGCTAATGCTGGATCTTCGACTTGTTCGCAAATTGCCACCTTATACTTCTTTTGTACTAATTTAGACAAATAGCTATCCAAGGAATGATAGGGAACCCCAGCCATAGGGATTCTTTTGCCCTTACCAATCTCTTTGGAAGTTAACACAATATCAAGCTCTTGAGAGATTATCTTTGCATCTTCTTCAAAAGCCTCATAAAAATCTCCCAACCTAAAAAGAAGAATAGCGTCGGAAAATTGATCTTTTATGGACTTATATTGCCTATATAAAGGAGTCATATTCTCCATATTACAGGTCAACCTCTCTTATAGCTTCTCCCTTTAATGACCAAAGTCTCGCTTCGATGATTCTAACAAGCAAAAACTTGCCTATTAATTTTCTATCTGCCTCAAAAAACACCAATCTGTAATTTTCTGTTCTCCCAGAAAGTTCCTTAGGATTTTTAGGATTAACCCCCTCAGCGAGTACCAATTCTTCCTTCCCTATCATAGAAAGATTTCTCTCATATATGATTTTTCTTTGCAAATTTTCAAGTTCATCAAACCACTTCTTTTTAGTTTCATAAGGGACAGGATCATCATAACTTGCAGCAGGAGTTCCAGGTCTTTTTGAATATATAGCAAGGTTTACTGTATCAAATTTTATCTCCTCTAAAGCTCTCCTTGTAGCAAGAAAATCCTCCTCTTCCTCACCTGGAAATCCCACAATAATATCCGTAGAGAAAGAAGCTCTAGGAATCTTAGCTCTTATTTTCTCAATCAAAGCCTTATATTCGTTGTAAGTATATCCTCTTCCCATTCTTCTCAAAATCCTATCAGACCCTGCCTGTAGAGGAAGATGCCAATGAGGACATATCTTTGGATGAGTTGCAACTACATTAATTAGTTTGTCTGAAACATCCCTTGGGTGAGAAGTTAGAAATCTTATCCTTTTAATACCTGGAATTTTATGAATCTCTACAAGCAAATCAGCAAGATCCACATTTCCAAGATCTTTACCATAGGAATCCACATTTTGCCCAAGTAATGTAACCTCGACTACACCTTGATTTGCTAAGTGTTCTATTTCTTTTATTATCTCTTGAGGATCTCTACTCTTTTCTTTCCCACGCAAATAGGGAACAATACAATAAGTACAAAAATTATTGCATCCATAAATTATAGGTATCCATGCCTGGAATTTATTTTCCCGCCTTATAATTCTAAAATCTACTTCTTCAGGCTTTGGATTATCTTCTGCAAGTACAATCTTTTTATTATTATCATTTAAACTCTCCAAAACCTTAGGAAGTTCTGTAAACTTATAACTTCCAAGCACAAAATCTACATGAGGAAATTTTTCAATAAGTTCCTCTTTCATCCTTTGAGCCATACAACCAAATATACCTATCAAAAGTTTCTGATTCTTCTTCTTTAACTTTCTCAACTCCCCAAGCTTTCCAAATACCTTTTCTTCCGCCCTTTCTCTTACAGAGCATGTATTTAATAAAATAAGGTCCGCTTCCTCCATCTTTTCCGATGGAATATACCCAAGACTCTCAAGAATTCCTGCTACTTTTTCTGAGTCTGACTTATTCATCTGACAACCATAAGTAATAATGTGATATTTAGGCATCTTCTTCTCCCTTTGGAAATCTTATTTTCACACTTAAACTGTCTAATTTTCTTTCTATATCAATTTTACCTTTTATTTCTTCGGTGAGCATCTGTATCAGTTGAAATCCTAAACTACCTTTAGTAAAGGATATATCAAAAGAAACATTTTTATCCTTTAAGACTTTATTTTCTACTATCATTATTATATCCTGATTTTCCTGGTAAAGGTGCAAATTAATCTCAGTTTCTACATCTTCGTAAGCTCCATGCTTTGTTGCATTTTGTAAAAGTTCATTCATGATTAAGCTTACTGAAGTGGCTTTTTTTGAGGATAAGAAGACACTCTTTCTATTTTTATAAAAATTAAACTTACATGGAAGATGCTCATAAGTCTGCTTAAAAGCATTAAGAAGTTTTTCAGCAACTTCAACTATATCTACTCTATCTTCTTCAAATTTTGAGAGAGATTCATGCACATAGGCAATACTATTTATTCTGTTTATACTTTCCTGGAGTGCTAATTTTGCACTTTCAGATTCAAGTCTTCTTATCTGAATTCTAAGAAGACTTGCGATAGTTTGAAGATTATTTTTTACTCTGTGATGTATTTCCTTTATCAACACTGATTTAAACTTTAACTCCCTTTCTTTCTGCTTAAGTTCTGTAGTCTCCTTTATTACATAAAACACCCTCCATAAATTTTGATCACCCTTTGTTAAAGGAAAAATCCTTCTATAGAAACTTCTTGTCTCATCATTATACTCTTCATAGGTCTCTTCTCCATACACCCTTATTATTCCAGTCTCAGTGTAAGTTTCTATATATTTATAGAAGAAGGAATCTTTTATCTTTCTTCCCCATATATTTCCTACCTCTCCTAAAGTTCTAAAGAGTCTGACTGCAGACATATTTGCAAAAAGAACAATTCCATCTCTATCCAAAATCATAATTCCTTCTCCTTCAGTCAATGGTTCATTATATCCTTTCCAGTTTAGTTTAAACTTTATGAGATTTTTAATTAACCATTGAGAGGTTTCTTTATAACTTCGCGCATTGTAGGGAAATTCACTATGAACAAGCAAATTCCTCTGTACCTTCAAAATTCCAATTAAATTATTATCCTTCTTAATGGGATAAATTTCTTCTTCTACTGGAAATCCGCCAATTACAATACCATTTTTAACTAATTTTTGCTTTCCTGTATTTATAACTTCAAATAGATTAGGGTCATCTTCAAAAAATATCAATTTCCCTACTTCTTGTCTTAAAGAAAGAGGAGGCACTATCTTAGGATGAGCCTCAGCAATTAAAATGACAGCAGAAAGGTCTGTTATAGGTTGATAAAGATAAATATCAGCACTTAACAAATCTGAGATCAAAGATAGATAAGGAACATAATCCTTAAGTTCTTCCAAAAGGTATGTGGTTTCTTTCTTTATTCTGGTCATTATTTTCTAAGCTCTTCTAACTTCTCTAATGCTTCCTGAGTCTTATCTTTACTTCTCAAAACTATTAATATGGTATCGTCTCCCGCAACACTTCCTACAAAATAGTCATAAACGTTTAAAAAATTATCCAGGAGAAATGCCACTGCCTGTGCATTTCCAGGAATAGTTTTAACCAGTATTAAATTTTCTGCAAAATCTATATTTACTACTACCCTATGGAAAAGATCTTTAAGAGAGGCAACATTTATAGCATTTTCTGGAATAATATATCTTTTGCCAAGATCCGAACTTTGCCTTATTACTCCCAACTCCTTAAGATCCCTTGATAGAGTAGCTTGTACCACATAAATTCCTTCCTCTCTTAAAGCTTCCATTAATTCTTTTTGGCTACTTATATTTCTTTTTTTAAGTATTTCTTTTATTTTTTCTAATCTTTCTTTTTTATTCAACTTTCCCTATTTCCCCTTTTAGCACAATCTTCGCAAATTCCATATATGGTTAGATGATATTCTATATCTTTAAAATGAGTTTTCTCCTCTATTTCTTTAATCATTTGATCACTTTTAAAAAGTGACACATCCAAATCTTCTACCTTTCCACAAATCTTACAAATCAAGTGATGATGAAAATCAGTTTTTGCATCATACCTTGCAATGGCATTAGCATCATAAAACTTTAAAGCCTTTCCTTCTTTTACTAGAAGCTCTAACGTTCTATATACAGTACCAATACTTACTTTAGCCTTCTTATCCTGTGCTCTTCTAAAAACCGTAAGAGCATCAGGATGATCCATACTATTTAAAAGAATCTCCATTATCAATCTTCTTTGCCTTGTTTCTCTTTGCATTTCTCTTTTTCTCCCTTCTATTTAATAAGAGTTTAATTTAAAATTATTCTTTTGTCAAAATAATTATACTTTTGTGATATAATACTTTAGCAATAAAATCAATAGGAAAAGGAAATTTTTTATGAAAAAATATTTTATTAAAGCAAAAAAAATTTATACCTTTGATCATCAGAAGTCCATCTATGACACTTTACTCATTGAGAATAATAAAATTTCTGATTTAGGAAACAACTTAATTCCTAAGGATACAGATATACCCATAATAGATCTATCTGATTACACCATCCTTCCCGGCTTTATAGACTCCCATGTCCACTTAACATCCACCGCTATCAACGAAATTTTGATCGATCTGAGTAATTTCACCTCAATAAAAGAGATAGTAAAAGCCTTAGAAGCCTTAAGAGACTCTCTTCCAGAAGGTGATTGGATAGTAGCAAAGGAATTTGATCCTGTTAATTTAGAAGAGAAAAGAAATATTACCCAAGAAGAACTGGATAAAAACTTTCCCAAACATCCCGTTTTAATCATAAGAAAGGATTCTCACTCAAGTATAATCAACTCTTTAGGAATGAAACTTTTAGATGTGGAGATTTTTCCTGAAAACGGCTTAATTAAGGAAAGAGACCACCAAATTGCAATAGGAAAAGTATACCAAAATATTGATCCATCTCTTTTGGTAAAAGGTTTAATAAAAACTCTGAAGAAAGCAGCAGAAAAAGGAATAACCACTATTCATGCCCTTGAAGGAGGTTACACTTCTCCTCCTAATTCTCCACAACTGCTTTTAGGTTTAAGTCAGTATTTCCCTATAGATGTGATCATTTATTATCAGACTACCTCTATAAAAAAGGTAAAAGAATTGGGACTAAGAAGAATAGGAGGCTGTCTTTTGGTAGATGGATCCATAAGTACATTAACTGCTGCTGTCTCTGAGCCCTATTTACCTAATCAAGGTTATGGAGTTCTTTTTTGGGACATGGAAACTCTTTCCAATTTTATAAGAACAGCCCATAAAGAGGATTTACAGATCGCCTTTCATGCGGTAGGGGATAGAGGAATTGATCTTCTTGTGAGAGCCTATCAAAAAGTGCTTAAGGAAATACCAAAAGAAGATCACAGACATCGCATAGAACATTTTGAACTCCCAAATAAAGAACATATAAAACTTGCATCTCAATTAAACTTAACGCTATCTCTCCAGCCAAGCTTCTTATATTTCTGGGGAGGGGAAGGAAAACTTTATGAACAACTTCTTGGAAAAGAAAGGGCAAAAAGAATCATTCCTTTAAGAAGCATCTTAAAAGAAGAGATAACTGCAGGAGGAGGATCAGATAGTTCTGTAACACCTATGGATCCTTTTTTAGGAATTTATTCCGCCATAAATCATCCTAATGAAGAAGAGAGAATAACCTTAGAAGAAGCGATAAAAATGTTCACTTACAATGGTGCTTATATAGGATTTATTGAAAAAGAAAAGGGGTCTATTGAGAGAAATAAAGATGCAGATTTAGTTATTTTAGAGAAAAATCCCTTTGAGTTTCGAGAAAAAGAAGAGATATTAAATATTAAAATTGTAGCCACAATCTCAAGAGGAAGATTTGTCTATAAAGATACAAATTTAGTTACGAACCTCTGATATATCGGATAAAAGAGCCATTCTCTTAAGAATTTCTTGTCCTACCAATAATCCCGATGCGGAAGCTTGCATAAGTCCTCTTGTAATTCCAGCTCCATCTCCAATAGCAAATAAGTTTTTGATTTCTGTTTCAAGAGAGGAATTAAGCTTTACCCTTGCAGAATAAAATTTGACCTCTACACCATACAGCAAAGTGTGCCTTGAATATATTCCCGGAGTTACCTTATCCAAAGCTTGGATCATCTCAATAATGTCTACTAAATATCTATAAGGCAGTACTAAACTTAAATCCCCAGGTACAGCATCCTTTAACGTAGGAACAACCATACCTTTTTGCAATCTATCCCATGTAGATCTTCTCCCAGCTAGAAGATCTCCAAGTCTTTGAAGTATTACTCCATTACTCAAAAGATTGGCAAGACTTCCTATGGCCCTTCCATAAGCAATAGGATCTCTAAAAGGCTCAGTAAAGTTCTTAGATACTAATATAGCGAAATTGGTATTCTCAGTCTTCTTCTCAGCAAAACTATGCCCATTTACTGAAATTATCCCTTCATTCTGTTCCATTACTACCTCTCCATAAGGGTTCATACAAAAGGTTCTTACTTTGTCATCAAAAGTTTTTGTATAGTATATGAACTTAGCCTCATAAAGCTCATCAGTTAATTCCTTCATTACTGCAGCTGGAATTTCAACTCTCACTCCAATATCCACAGGATTTATTACCCAAGAAAGACCGATCCTTTGTCCCTCTCCAGAAAACCACTTTGCTCCCTCTCTTCCAGGTCCCACTATTACGTAATCGGCATAATAAATCTTTCCATCCTCAAGCTCTACACCTTTAACCTTTCCATTTTCTACAAGGATTTTAGAAACCTGCTTACCCAAAATAATATCTATCTTATCTTTTAAGTATTCATACATGTTAAGAAGAATAGGCGCACATTTTTCCGTACCAAGATGTCTCACAGCAAAGTAAACCAATCTTAAATCAGCAGCAATAGCTTTCCTCTGAAAGTAAGCAAATTTTTCAGGATCAGGCTTTATAACAGGTTGATCTGCACCAAACTCAGTATAGATATTATTAACTTCTTCCATCAACTTTAAAAGCTTTTCTTCCCCAATATAATCCTTTAGCCATCCACCTACTTCCGTAGAGAAAGTTAACTTTCCATCACTAAAAGCTCCAGCTCCACCCCAACCCGAAACAATATTACAACGAGGACAACGTACACATCCTTGCCTATTAACAATGGCAGGACATACCCTCTTGCTTGTAAGCTCTCCTTTTTCTACAAGCAAAATTTTGAGGGGTTTTTTACCCCTCACTAAGGATATAGCACTAAATATCCCTGCTGGACCACCGCCAACTATGATTACATCATATCTCATGACGGATATAAATTCTCCTGTGATAGTCTTGGCAGATATTCAAATCCTTCTTTTAATCTTACTCTTCCTGCTTTAACCAGCTTGACCAACTCCGGTATAATTTTACCTCTTTCTTCTTCAATTTCCAAGAGAATTTTTTCCATATTCATCTTTCCATCCATAATCCTTAGCATTTTCTGCACTGCAGGATCATTAGAACTTACATTTCCAACCTTTTCGGGAACCACATGTTGTAAATTTACAAGATCCTTTAAAGCTATTCTTCCTTCTTCTAAACTATTTAAGACCACATCAATAGCAAGCAAAGTCCCTAAGCCACTTATTCTTGCTATAGTTGCAAAATCTCTTCTACCATCAATATTAGATAAAATAAATCTTTCCTTTTCTTCTGGGGTCATACTTTCAGGATCTTTTCTTAAAAGTAGTACTTGTACTGAGGATGGGATAGCACGTGATGGATCTGGAAAAAAGGGCACACAAGTTAATGATCCTAATTTTTTCCTTTTTTCATGCCACTCGTCCATAATTCTCGCAGCCTCAAGGATCAATGCCTCAGAAGACATACTTATCGCAACAGAAATATTAGATACGTCTTCATCTACAAACTCAAAATTCCCCTCTTCCCAAGTAAAAAGCTCTAAAAAGCCTGGCATCCCTTTCAACTTTCCAACCTCTGAATTAATTACTTTCCCCTCTTTCAGATAAAGAATACCCTTTTTAAAGGGTTTAGTGATAATAAGCCTTCCTGTGGAAAACTTACCTGAGAGTATTTGGAGCAGAGATACGAGATCAAACTCCTTTAAATTTCCTGTTAATGGCATAAACCCTCTCCCCTCAAATTTCTTGGTGCGCCCAGGAGGACTTGAACCTCCAACCTACGGATTCGTAGTCCGCCGCTCTATCCTGTTGAGCTATGGGCGCACTCTTTATGAGATTATATCTTGTTTTTTAGACTTAAGTCAAATTATAAGAAAATTAAGTAATGTTAGAAAAGAGACTGTAAATCTTTCAAAAGTTCACTTATCTCACTTTCTGCATTTTCCCCACCTATGATACACTTCTTAGCGTATTCCTCAACTATTAATATACCAACTCTTTTCAAGGCAGATCTTACTGCGGCAATTTGAGAAATTATCTCTTTACAATCCCTCTCCTCCTCTATCATTCTTTGAAGCCCTCTTACTTGTCCTTCAATCCTTCTCAAAGCAACCAAATACTCTTTCTTGTCCAAAGAATTTCACTCCTCTACTAATAGCTTAAATATACTTTTAGCAGCAATCTTTCCCGCCCCCATAGCATTGATCACTGTAGCAGAACCGCTTGCCACATCTCCACCTGCAAAGACTCTATCTTTAGAGGTTTTTCCTGTTTCCTTATCTATAAGTATGGTGCCATTTTTATTAATTGAAAGATCAGGAGTAGTCATACTTATTAAAGGATTTGGAACGGTTCCTATAGCAACTATCGCCATGTCTAAGGAAAATATAAAATTAGAGCCTTCGATAGGAATGGGTCTTCTCCTTCCACTACTATCAGGTTCTCCTAAGGTCATTCTCTGGAGTTCTATTCCTATAAGCTGTCCTTTATCATCGCCTATAAATCTTACAGGTGAAACCAAAAAATTAAATATTATCCCTTCTTCTCTTGCATGTATTATTTCTTCGTATCTTGCTGGCATTTCTTCTTCAGTCCTACGATAAAGTATATGTACTTCCTTTGCACCAAGTCTTAGAGCTGTTCTTGCAGCATCCATAGCTACATTTCCTCCCCCAATCACTCCTACTATATTTCCTATTTTTATAGGAGTATCATACTCGGGAAATTTATAAGCTTTCATCAAATTTACCCTTGTTAAAAACTCATTAGCAGAATATATTCCGATCAAATTTTCTCCAGGAATATTCAAAAATTGAGGAGCACCAGCTCCTGTTCCAATAAAAACTGCATCGTATTCCTTTAATAGCTCATCTATAGTTATGCTTCTTCCCACAACCACATTAGTAAAGATTTCAACCCCAAGACTTTTTATATACTCTACCTCTGCCCTAACTATTCTCTTAGGAAGACGAAATTCTGGAATTCCATAAATCAAGACCCCACCTGGTTCATGAAAGGCTTCAAAGATTGAAACCTTAATTCCCATTCTTGCTAAATCACCAGCTACAGTAAGTCCTGCAGGGCCCGAACCTACCACTGCCACCCTTTTATCACGTCTTACCTTTATTAAAGGTATATCATAACCTTTACTTAGCTCATAATCTGCAACAAATCTTTCAAGTCTACCAATAGCAACAGGCTCTCCTATCTTTTTCAAAGTACATAGTGCCTCACATTGAGTCTCTTGAGGACATACCCTTCCTGTGGTAGCAGGAAGGTTATTATTTTCTTTTATCTTTTTAATTGCCTCATCATATTTTTTCTCTTTAATTAATCTTATAAAACCAGGAATATCAATATTAACCGGACATCCTCTCACACAGGGAGCATCTTTGCACTGAAGGCATCTACTTGCTTCCATTAAAGCCTGCTCCTCGGTATAACCTAAAGCAACCTCATCAAAATTTCTTACTCTCTGCTCCACTGGCTGTTCTGGAATTGGAGTTTTAGCTTTTGCTATAGCCAACTTTTTCTCCCTCGCTTTCCTCAAATAGTCTCAAAGCTAAGGTTTCTTCATCTTTATAGGTTTTTAATCTTGTCAACAATTCATCAAAATCTACAAGATGTCCATCAAATTCAGGACCATCTACACAAGTAAACCTGATCTTTCCTCCTACAGTAACTCGGCATCCTCCACACATCCCTGTTCCATCCACCATGATGGGATTTAAACTTACAATAGTTGGAACATGATATGCCTTGGTAAGATCGGAAACTACTTTCATCATTATAGTTGGACCTACCGCCCAAATCCTGTCAATTTTCCTTTTTTCCAAGATTTCTTTGAGAACATCAGTAACTAATCCTTTTCTTCCTAAGGATCCGTCATCGGTAGTTACATAAATTTCATCACTAATTTTTTCAATTTCTTCTCTAAATATTACATAATTAGCGCTCCTACCACCAATTATGCTAATTACATAATTTCCTTTTTCTTTTAACCCTTTTAAAATAGGATATAATGCAGCTATTCCTACTCCTCCTCCTACACCTATTACTACTCCAAATCTTTCTATTTCGCTGGGATTTCCAAGAGGACCTACGATATCAGAAATCTTATCACCAACCCTTAACTTTCCCAATAATTTTGTGGTCTTTCCAACCTCTTGAAAAACTATGGTAATACTTTCTGTCTCTATATTCTTCTCAGCAATAGTTAAAGGTATTCTTTCTCCCTTCTCGTAAACCCTTAAAATTACAAACTGCCCAGGTAACGCCTTTCTAGCAATAAGAGGCGCTTTTACCTCAATCAATTTTACATTCGGAGCCAACTCTTTTTTAACTATTATCTCAAACAATAAAAATCCCTCCTTTTTGGTTGAAAATTATAACATTAACACAAAAATATGTAAATTAAATCTATTAAGCTTTAGGAGAGGAAGATTCAATAAGGGGAATATTCTCAAAAAATATTACATTTACTTCTACATCTTGGTATGTAAACCTAAAGATTTTAGGCGGGCTATTATAAGTAAAAAGGAGAATAAAAGAAAAATTTTCTTGAGATTTTAATACTTTGCTTATGGGATAATAAACTAAATCATCACCAAGTACTCTTCTAAATATATCCTCATTGTTAAGAGTCTTTTCAGGAATATTAGATATGTTTTCCAAATTAATTATTGCTTTTGAGAGGTCAATATTTTTATCACCATTGTTATAGATTGTAATAAATAGAGGTAGAACTTTATCGAATATGTAATAATCAAATTTAGGATAATTTGTCAAATTCAAAACAGTGATTTTAATAGGATATTTAGATGAATAGCCATAATGAAAATTAAAAAAATTAAGATTTTTGCTGTTTATCAACGCCCCATCAATGTGTAGCTTAATTAATTTCTCTCTTAGTCCCGTATAGCCGTAGACCTGATAAAGTTTAGTGTAATAATCCACAGCTATATTCCAAGAAATATAGCTTTTATCGGGATTTTTTAAATATTTTTCCTCGTTTTCTTTTGCTAATTTTAGTAATAAGTCTTCTTCCCCACCCAAAACAAAGGTAAGAATAAATAATCCTATTAATGAAATAAAAAGAAAATATTTTAAAAACTTAAACATTACTTTTAAAAATAAAAAATTTGGTGGAGCTGGGGGGACTTGAACCCCCGACCTCTTCCGTGCCATGGAAGCGCGCTCCCTCTGCGCCACAGCCCCACCAATTAATTTTAATTTTTGGAGGCGGCACCCGGACTCGAACCGGGGAATGGGAGATTTGCAATCTCCTGCCTTAGCCGCTTGGCGATGCCGCCCCACTATCATCATGGAGCGGGCGACGGGATTTGAACCCGCGACCCTCGGCTTGGGAAGCCGATGCTCTACCTCTGAGCTACACCCGCCTTCCCAAGAACTACTTTTTTAGAATATGATTTTTTTAATGGATTGTCAAGATTTTTTATTGCAGTAAAGAAAAATTATTTAAGTTGACAATAAAAAAAATTATTTTTATCATAAATACTAAAATCTTTCAGGTGGGAGGTGCAATATGTTTAAAAAGGGTATCCACAGAATAATTCTAATAATCCTATTCTTAATGCTATTTTCTCTCTTCTCTGCTCCAGCGCAAACCCTAAGCGTCAACCCTAATGGATGGCTCGATCAGGTAGCATTTATACCTGAAAAAGACATGGCAAAAGCTGTAGAAATGATGTCTAAAGGAGATATTGACATCTACTTTAATGAAATTAGTGATCCACAACTTTTTAGAAGAGTAAAAGAAGATCCAAATTTAACCTATGGGACCTCCTTTGGACTTTACTATGAATTAACCTTTAACCCAGTAGGACCTACCTATAAAGATGGCAGACTTAATCCCTTCAGCAATAAAAAGATCAGAGAAGCAATGAACATGGTTGTTGATAGACAATATATAGTGGACGAAATAATGGGAGGACTTGCAGAAGTTAAGTTATTACCCCTTAACAAAGGTTTTCCAGAGTATGAAAGATACAAAGACACAATAGCTAATTTAGAGAAACTTTATAAGTATGACTTTAATAAAGGGAAACAGATAATTACAACAGAAATGAAGAAAATGGGTGCGGAACTTAAAGGAAATAAATGGTATTATAAAGGAAATCCAGTGGTAGTTAAATTCATTATAAGAACTGAAGATAGAAGAAAGCAAATTGGAGACTATGTGGCAAATCAGCTTGAAAAGTTAGGATTTACAGTAGAAAGAATGTATAAGACTTCAAGAGAAGCTTCTCCTCTTTGGGTGAGAGGAAATCCTGAGGATGGTCAATGGGATATATATACAGGTGGATGGATAACTACTGTTCTTGCAAGAGATATGGCTGATAATTTTAGATTCTTCTATACTCCAGATTCAGAAATGTCCTATTCACCTCTCTGGAGAGCTTATAAACCAGATAAAGAGTTTAGGGATATAGCTAATAAGCTTGCTCAAAGAACCTTTAAATCCATGGCAGAGAGAAACTACTTAATGAGAAAAGCATTGGAACTTTGCTTAAAAGACTCTGTAAGGATATTCCTAATTGACCAAAAAGCAGCATGGGCAAGAAGAAAGGACATTGATATAGCAGTAGATTATGCTGGTGGAAACTCTTCAAGGGCTTGGCCCTACACTTTAAGAATTGCTGGAAAAGAGGGTGGAAGTGTAAAGGCTGGAATGTCTGAAGTAATCATAGACCCATGGAACCCTATAGCTGGTTCTAACTGGGTATACGATACCATATTCTGGGAAGCAACCTTTGGGAGAACATGGATCTACCATCCTTACACTGGACTTCCAATTCTTTTTGGAATAGAAAGTGCAGATTTAACTGTCACCTCTGATGTACCTACCTTCCCCAACAAGGGATCTGAAAATTGGCTAAAAGTGAAGAGAGTAAAGAGCATAACTGTTCCTGACGATGCCTGGTATGGCTGGGATGCCAAGAAACAAACCATGGTAACAGCAAAAGAAGCAGGAGTTAAAGAGGCAAAGGTTAAAGTAGTAATCAACTATGGAGATGTTCTTGGAAAGAAGAAGTATCACGATGGGACAGTCCAAAGTCTTGCTGACTATCTTGTAGACTTCATTGTCGGCTTTGAAAGAGCAAGCAAAGACAGTAAACTCTATGATGAAAGCTATGTTGATTATTTTAATTCCTGGAGAGAATCCTTTGTAGCATGGAAGATTGTAAAAGAACATCCATTAATAATTGAATATTACACTAACTATGCTGAGCTTGACGCAGAACTTACCGCATTATGGCCTACAACTTCAGTACTCTTCCCATGGCATGCTCTTGCCATAGGAATTAGAGCAGAAGAAGAAGGAAAACTTGCATTCTCTGCAGATAAAGCAGAAGCTACAAAGGTGGAATGGATGAACTATATTGGCGGACCAAGCCTTGGAATATTGAAAGAGATGCTTGATAAATCCCAGAAAGATAACTATGTACCATTCAAGAACTTTGTAGGAAAATATGTGAAAGAAGGAGAAATCAAGGAAAGATATAATGCCCTCTCCAACTGGTACAACAGGTTCAAACACTTCTGGGTAAGCAATGGTCCATACTACTTAGAAAAGGCAGACACTGTAGCTCATACAATTCTCTTAAAGAATGCTAAATTTTTGAAGTAATTGTTGTATAATATATACCCAGGGGGTAATTCCCCCTGGGTTTTTTTTTGAAATAATAACAAAGGAGGTTGATGAACATAGAAGGAATTAAAAAAATTCTCACTTATTTTTTAAAAAGAGCTGTTGCCGTATTTATTACTATTGCAATAGCAATTTATCTAACCATTGTTATAGCTAATGCTGGAGGATACGTGGATAAAATCATAGAGGATGAGATAAGAATGAATGTAGCCATGGCTATAAGAAATGATCCCACAGTAAGAGGTTTTACCGATGAACAAAAACAAAAAATAATAGAGAACAGAGTAAAAAATGAAATGAGAAGAAGAGGTCTTGATCAACCATTCATAATAAGAAGTACTTACCATTTAAAAAGGGCACTTTTGCTTGATCTTGGTACTGCCTCCTCTATGACCAGTGATAGTGGCTCTATGCTTGTAAAAAATATCATCTTAGAGAGAATTCCCCTCTCTATACTTCTTTTTACCACCATAACTTTAATTGACTTTTTCTCTGCATTATATTTAGGGTTAAAACTTTCCAGAAGATATGGATCCTTCCTTGACAAATTAATAGTTTATCTTTCTCCTCTTTCTACCATTCCTGGATGGTTTTATGGTATATTTCTCATAATGATTTTTTATTCATGGCTTCATATATTGCCTCCAGGAGGTTTTATTGACTTTCCTCCCCCACCAACTTTATTAGGGAGGATATTAAGTATTGCTAAACACATGATTTTACCCATTCTTTCTTGGTTTATAAGTTCTATTTTCTTGAGTACCTATAGCGAAAGGAATTTCTTTTTAATTTATTCTACTGAAGACTATGTGGAGGTAGCAAAGGCGAAGGGACTCCCAGATAAAATCATAGAAAGAAGATATATCCTAAGACCTGCTCTACCTCCTATTATTACTTCTTTTGCCCTTGCTCTTATCTCTTCATGGATGGGTGCAATCGTAACAGAAGCAGTATTTAACTGGCCTGGCCTTGGCATGGTCCTAAGTAGAGCTATAGGAAGCTTTGATGCACCAGTCATAGTTGGAGTCACAGTAATTTATGCCTATCTACTTGGAGCAACAGTACTGCTTTTAGATTTTATATATGCCCTTATTGATCCTCGAGTGAGAGTATGAGGTGATAGACATGGATAACATGGAATTTACGTCATCCTATAGTTTAAAAGGAATATTAAGAGAAGTTTTAAGATATAAAACAGGAGTTTTCTCTCTTTTAATATTTGCTATACTTATTCTTTTATCTGTCTATGCTTATTTGAGCATGCCTTATGATAAGGCAAAAGAACTTTGGAACGATAGCCAAGCTTGGCTAAAGTACCCAAGAAATGCCATACCCACATGGTTAGCATTTTTTACAGGGAAAAACCTACCTAAGAACATATATCTAAAAGATCCAAAGATAGAAAGCGTCTCTGAAACTCCTAAAATAGTAAAATATGTGTATGACATAAACTATACTTATGATGATTTTCCCAGTGAATTTAACATATTTCTAAATAGTACTTTTAAAAACAATCCTCCTAATCTAAGAATCTACTGGATAAATCCATATGGAGATAGAATATTGCTCTTTGAAAAAGTTCAAAGAGCAGAGAAAGATATTTTTTATATTGGAAATGAATCTTCTATAGAACAAAAATTCATAGAGTATTATAAGGAAAAATTAGGTTTTTATCCCAATTTCCCTGTTACAGTCATGCGTGGACTCTTTGGAGAAACAGAAAATCCAAAGGTTAATAAAGGAAACTACAAACTCGAAATAGAAGTTCAATTTGCTGATAAAAGTGATACCATCGAGATAGAGCCCATAATTTACGGAAAAGTTTATGGAGTCGCAGGAACAGATCATCTAAGAAGACCTTTAGAACTTGGAATTTTATACGGAACTCCTATTGACCTTGCCTTTGGGCTTGGAGCTTCTTTAAGTATTACTGTAATACAATTAATATTAGCTACTGTAAGTGGTTGGTATGGGGGATGGGTAGACAATCTTATACAAAGATTAACTGAGATATACATGTTACTTCCATTTCTGCCTCTCATGATTATGATTTCCTTATTCTATAAATTAACCATTTGGCAACTATTAGTAGTATTAATAATCCTAAGCCTTTTTGGTTCTGGAATAAAGACCCAAAGAGCCATGGTTCTTCAAGTAAAAACACTACCTTATATAGAAGCTGCAAGAACTTATGGAGCAAGCAATATGAGGATAGTTTTCCTATACATTATTCCTAAGATATTACCCCCGGTAATCCCAGGGTTAATTATTAGTATACCCGCTTATATATTTTTAGAAGCAATTTTATCCCTTTTTGGCGTACTTGACCCCACAGAGCCAACTCTCGGAAGGATAATTGAAGAAGCCTTTCAAAATGGTGCTTTGTATAAAGGCTTTTATTACTGGGTAATTGAACCTTCATTAATCATTGTATTATTAGCTATATCTTTTGCACTTTTAGGCTTTGTCATAGATAGAATAGTTAATCCAAGACTTAAAGAAGTATAGGAGTGGTAACATGGCAAACACAGTTCTTAAGTTAAATAATTTCACGGTAGTTTATAAGACCCAACAGGGGCCTTTAGAGGCAGTAAGAAATGTAAGTTTTGAGCTCAAAGAGGGAGAAACTCTTGCCATCGTAGGAGAGTCAGGTTGTGGAAAAAGCTCCCTTGCAAGGGGAATATTAAGACTATTCCCAAGAAATTTAGAAAAAGCAAGTGGAGAAATATATATCAATGAAACGGAGGTACTTTCTTTAAAAGAGGAAGACTTCCGAAAGAATATAAGATGGAGCAAAATATCTATGGTATTTCAAGGAGCAATGAATTCACTAAATCCCATATTAAAGATAGTCCATCAAGTAGCAGAACCATTGATAGTACACTTTGGAATGGAAAAGACATCTGCCTACAAAAGAGCAAAAGAAATACTGAATTTAGTGGGTATTTCCGAGTCTTTCGCAGAAAGATATCCTTTTGAGCTTTCGGGAGGTATGAAACAACGGGTAGTGATAGCTATGGCCCTTGTAACCCGCCCTAATATTGTAATATTAGATGAACCTACATCAGCTCTCGATGTGATCACCCAAGCAAATATAATGAATCTTTTAAAAGTTTTAAAGAAGGAACTCAATCTAAGTTACATTTTCATTACTCATGATATAGCTACAGCTAGTGAACTTGCAGATAGGGTTGCAGTTATGTATGCGGGAGAAATTGTAGAAATAAGTCCATCGGAAAAATTCTACAATTCACCAGCCCATGGCTATACTATGATGCTTTTAAATAGCGTTCCCACTCTTAAGACTACAAAAAAGCTAAAATCCATTCCAGGATCTCCACCAAGCCTAATTAATCCACCATCAGGATGCAGATTTCATCCTCGTTGTCAATATGTTATGGATATATGTAGAGAAAAAGAACCTCCCATGTTTAAAAAAGACGAAGAACATTATGCAAAATGTTATATAGGTGAGAGCCATGAGTAACAATAATAATATTTTATTAAGGGTTGAGAACTTAAAAGTTTGGTTTGAAATAAGAAAAAACATTTTAGCAAAGCCCATGTATGTAAAAGCTGTAGATGGGGTAAATTTTGAGCTTAAAAAGGGAGAATCCATATCCTTAGTTGGAGAAAGTGGCTCAGGAAAAACCACCTTAGGAAGAACTATATTAAGACTATATGAACCCACAGATGGAAAAATTGTCTTTGAAGACAAAGATATAACAAAAGCTGATTACAAAGAGCTAAATTGGTATCGAAAGGAAACTGGATTTGTTCAGCAAGATCCTTTTGGTGCTTTAGTTCCCCATTTTACCATATATAGAATTTTAGAAGAACCTCTTTTAATAAACAAAATTGGAACTCCCGGAGAAAGAAGAGAAATGATCTTCAAAGCTTTAGAGGAAGTTAAGCTTACACCAGTAACCGATTTTATTGGAAAATATCCTCACATGATATCAGGGGGGCAAATGCAAAGGGTGGTCATAGCAAGAGCATTAATTATGAAACCAAAACTTGTAATAGCAGATGAACCAGTATCCATGCTTGATGCCTCGGTAAGGATAGAGATCCTTGAACTCCTAAGAGATCTTCAAGAAAGCCACCATATGAGTATGATATATATCACCCATGACCTTGCTACAGTAAGAGCTTTCTCAAACTGGATCTTCATAATGTATGCAGGAAATTTAGTAGAAAGAGCAAGAACAGAAGAATTATTAAATAATCCATTGCATCCTTATACAAAAGCCCTTCTTTCTGCAATACCAGATCCTGATCCTCAAAACCGCTTCAAACTAAGGGAAGTTCCACCAGGAGAGCCACCAAACCTAATTAATCCACCATCAGGGTGCAGATTTCATCCTCGTTGTCAATATGTTATGGATATATGTAAAGAGAAAGAACCAGAAGAGATTGAAGTATCAAAAGAACACTGGGTTAAATGTTGGTTATATAAAAAGGGGTAAGCGTTTAAGCTTACCCCTTTTTTATTAATCTATCTAAAACAGTTTTATATCCTTCAGCACCATAAAGCAAAAACTTTTTGACTCTGCTTATAGTGGCAGAACTTGTTCCTGTTTCTCTCTCAATCTCCTCATAAGATTTTCCTTCATATAGCATTTTAGCAACCTTTAATCTCTGAGATAATTCTTTTATTTCTGTGATAGTACAGATGTCTTCAAGAAACCTCAAAACTTCTTCCTCATTTTTGAGAGTAAGTAAAGCCTTTACGAGAAAGTAAATATCATCATCTATCCACTTAGGATTGTAACTCAATAATATTCCCCCCTAATTTTTTGATAGTCTCACCAAAATTTGGAAAAGATATACTTATACTATTACTCTCTACTATCGTTTCTCCGTCAGCAAGAAGTCCTGCAATAGCAAAAGACATAGCAATTCTATGATCATTATAGGTTTCTATTTCATTTCCATTTAATTTTGTAGGACCATATACTACAAATCCCTCATCAATTATCTCTGCCTTTCCCCCCATTTTATTTATTCCATCAACCACTGCCTTAATTCTATCAGACTCCTTCACTTTCAATTCTCCTACGTCTTTAAAAACACTCTTTCCTTTTGCTTGAGTTGCTATTATTGCCAAAATAGGAACTTCGTCAATAAGCTTTGGTACAATCTCTCCCCTTACCTCAAAAGATTCTAATATTGAGAATTCTACTATTAAATCCCCAATAGGCTCTCCCCCTTCTTCCCACTGATTAAGAATCTGAATTTTGGCACCAGCTTCTTTAAGTACACTTAACATGCCTATTCTTGTCGGATTAATCCCAACATTTTTAATAACAATCTTAGATCCTTCTACTAATAGTCCTGCAGCAATAATAAAAGCTGCCGAAGAGAAATCTCCAGGAATGTTAAAATCTTTATTTTTAAAGCCTTCTATACCATGAGTCTTTAATGTCAAACCATTTCTTATAAGAGGTAATCCCAAATATTGAAATATTCGCTCGGTATGATCCCTTGATAAAGATGGTTCTGTAACAGAAGTTTCCCCATCAGCAAGAAGACCCGCAATAAGCAGTGCAGATTTTACTTGAGCGCTTGCTACACTCAATGTATGATCTCTTCCTTTGAGTTTTTCTCCTTTTATAGCAAGAGGAGGATTATTACCACCGTTTCTTCCCCATATCTTTGCTCCCATCCCTAAAAGAGGTTCCACAACCCTCTTCATTGGTCTTCTTCTTAAAGAATCATCTCCCGTGATTACCGAGAATATTCCCGGAAGGCCACTTAAAAGGCCAGTAAATAGTCTAATAGTAGTCCCTGAATTTCCAGCATCCAGAACATTTTCAGGCTCTCTAAATCCATTTATGCCATTTCCTTTCACTTTGATCACATTCTCACAGATTTCAATACTTGTTCCAAGAGCTCTTAAACAGTTCATTGTAGAAATACAATCCTGAGAGAAAAGAAAATTCTTTATAATACTTTCCCCTTCACCCATAGAGGAAAATATTAAAGCTCTATGAGAGATAGATTTGTCTCCAGGAATCTTTATCTCTCCCATTAAACTCCTACTTTTCTTAATCATCAATTTTCCCATTTTAATCCCTCAACTTTAACCTTTTTTCTTTAGATTCTTTGAATAATTTTTCTATACTTACAAAATCCTCCTTTTCTAATTTTTCAACTAGATCTCTTAAAGTCTTCTCAAATTCGCCTAAAGCTTTCTTTATTTTTATATTATTCTCTTTCACAATATCAACCCATAAATTATAATCACTTTTGGCTATTCTTGTTATATCTTTAAACCCACTTCCAAAAAAGTCTATGTTATTTTCATTTATAGCTACATAAGATAACAAATAAGCAATAATTTGAGGAAGATGACTTGTAAAAGCAAGAATTTCATCATGCACCTCAGGATCAATAATAAGAGGAGTTGCATTTATTTTCTTTAGTAGCTTTTCTAAACTCCCAATTTTCTCCTTAGAAACTTCTATAGCAGGACATAAGAAATAAATCTTTCCGTCGAAAAGATTATCCACAGCCCCTAAAGGGCCCGATATCTCTCTTCCTGCAAGGGGATGCCCCCCTATAAAAATCTTTCTTAAAAATTCATCATTATTTACATAACTCATAATTTTAGATTTTGTACTTGCCGTATCAGTTATAATGACTCCTTCCTTTACATAGCTTTCAATATTCTTAACCACATCCATAACTGACGAAGGATGTACAGATATAAATACACAATCTGTCTCCCTAATTAGATCTTTAAAACGATCTAATCTTTTTTCTAAGACATCAAAGATCTTTTTTTCTGAGAGATACCCTAAAACTTCACAATCATTATCCACCCCCCAAAGATAAAGATCGCCAAATCCTTTTTTAAGGGAAAGGGCTAAGGAAGTACCTATTAATCCGAGTCCTACAATACCTATTATCATAACCTTCTCCCTACAGCACTCGCTATAGCTTTCAATTCATTCATTAACCTTCTAAAATCAGAAAAGGTAAGAGATTGAGGTCCATCAGAAAGAGCTCTCTCAGGATGTGGGTGTACTTCTATTATTAATCCATCTGCCCCTGCAGCAATAGCAGCCTTTGCCATACTGGGTACATACCTATAATTTCCAGTACCATGACTCGGATCTACAAATACTGGAAGGTGCGTCTTCTCCTTTAAGGCAGGAATAATAGAAAGATCTAAAGTATTTCTAGAAAAATCAGAAAAAGTTCTTATTCCTCTTTCACAAAGGATAACTTCAGAATTTCCTCCGAGCAAAATATACTCTGCTGCAAATAAGAATTCCTCTAAAGTTGCCGAAAGCCCTCTCTTAAGAAGAACTGGTTTTCTTAATTTTCCAACCTCCTTTAATAAAGTAAAGTTCTGCATATTTCTTGCCCCTATTTGGATAATGTCTACATATTCTGCAACTATGTCCAAATCTCTTGGATCCATAACCTCTGTTATTACAGGTATATCAAACTCATTTTTTACTTCATAAAGGAGCTTTAACCCTTCTATTCCTAATCCTTGGAAACTATAAGGAGATGTACGAGGCTTAAATACCCCTCCTCTTAAAACCTTAGCTCCTACTTCTTTAACAAATCCTGCAATCTCACGAAGTTGTTCTCTGCTTTCTACGGCACAAGGTCCGGCCATGACAACTATCTCTTCATTTCCAATTTCTACTTGGTTTACTT
Source organism: Dictyoglomus sp. (assembly GCF_049968615.1). Classification (NCBI taxonomy): domain Bacteria; kingdom Pseudomonadati; phylum Dictyoglomota; class Dictyoglomia; order Dictyoglomales; family Dictyoglomaceae; genus Dictyoglomus; species Dictyoglomus sp. The sequence continues at coordinate 166,698 of NZ_JBMFQK010000002.1, forward strand.
TTATCCTAGTCCCCTGAGGGTTAAATTCCTTTTTAACTAATTTATAAGGTGTTAAAATAGGAATAACTTGCTCTACAAAAGGAAAAGAGCTTATCTGCTCCATTATAAGAATCTTTTCTTCCATTCTTTTCTCACCAATCGCCCCTATGACAACTTTATTTTCCCCTCTTGATATATGAGCCCCATAATTATATTCCTTTAATTTATCTACTACTTTTTGTATATCCTCCTCAGTAGCACCAGACTTAAGCACAATAATCATACTTTTCTTTCCTCCCTAAGCGTAAAATTTAAATGATTTACCAGTAAAATATGAATCCTAAACTCATAAAAATCACTTTCCATAATCATCACCTTCCTTTAAGATCTTTATTATATCCTTTTCCTCTATATCTTCTACAATCTCTACCCTTCCTATTTCTCTTGGTAGAATAAGTCTAAGTTTTCCTCCATATGCTTTTTTGTCCCTTTTTATATACTCCATTAAATCCTCAATTCTATATGGACTTTTAATTTTAAATCCAAAAAGCATTAGTAATTCTTTTAATCTTTCTAAAACCTCATAATTGCAAAATCCAAGCTTATATCCTAAATAAGTAGCCAAAAGCATACCAATTGCTACAGCTTCACCATGTAGAAACCTCCTATATCCTCCTTTCGCCTCTATAGCATGTCCAAAAGTATGACCAAAGTTTAAAATCATTCTCAAAGACGATTCTTTTTCATCTTTCTCAACCACATACTTCTTACAAAGAAGGCTTTCCTTTATAACATACAGAAGTTTATCAACATCCTTGCTCAATATAGAATCAACGTTCTTTTCAAGAAACTTAAAGAATTCATAATTCATGATCATTCCATACTTTATAACTTCTGCGATGCCACTTTTATACTCTCTCTCAGAAAGAGTATCCAGAGTCTTTATATCTATGATTACTGCATCAGGATGATAAAAAGTTCCTATCAAGTTTTTCCCTTCCCTTATGTTTATTCCTGTCTTTCCACCTATGGAACTATCCACCTGAGAAAGTAAAGTTGTAGGAATTTGAATATATTTTATACCTCTCATATAAATGGAGGCTATAAAACCAGTAAGATCTCCCACAACACCACCACCAAAAGCAAAAAGAGCACTTCTCCTATCAGCCATTCTCTTCGCAAGCTCTTTGGAGATTTTTATTACCTCTTGAAAAGATTTACTTTTTTCTCCTACAGGAACGTAAATAACATTTTCCTCAGGAATAGATAAATCCTCCTTATAAATCTCCCGTAGAAAAGGATGAGTTATAAGAAAAGATGAAGAATATTTATCCCAATATTCCCTTATAAGCCTTCTCAATATGTTATAACCAATATATATGGAGTATTTTTTATCCTTCAAATCAATAGTTAACTCTTCCATCCTAACCTCTCATAAACATACTTTTTGTATTTTTCAAAACTTTCTTTTATTTCACTTATATGATCCCCTGAAAATTTATTCAAAAACTCTTTTGCCAGAACAAAAGCCAACATTGACTCTCCTACTACCCCAGCAGCAGGCACTACACAAACATCACTTCTCTCATAATATCCATCAGTAATCTTCTTTTCTTTGATATCAAAAGTTTTAAGAGGTCTTCTCAAAGTAGGTATAGGTTTAACAAAGGCCCTAACCATAATAATCTCACCGTTCGAAATTCCACCCTCAATCCCACCAGCATAATTTGTCTTTCTAAGTCTATTTTCTCCAAAATAAAACTCGTCATGAACTTTTGAACCCTTATTTAAGCTCGCATAAAGGGCTTCTCCAATCTCCACCCCCTTAACCGAGGGTATACTCATAATGGCATGAGAGATAAGAGCATCAAGTCTTTTGTCCCAATGAACATGACTTCCAAGCCCAATAGGTACTCCTCTTGCAAGAAGAACAAACCTTCCCCCAAGGGTATCTCCTTCTTCCTTAGCTTTATCTATTAATTCTTTTGCCTGTCTTTCCTTTTCTTCATCAATCATCCTCAAATCTGATTTTTCTGCTTTCCTCTTTAGAACATCCCATTCAAAATTGTTAATATCAAATCTGTTTTCAATACTATCTATGGCTTCTACGAAGCTTATAATCTCAATACCAAACTCGGAAAGAAAAGCCTTAGCAATAGCGCCTACTGCAACTCTTGCCGCTGTTTCTCTTGCACTGGCTCTCTCAAGAACATTTCTTATGTCTTCAAAGTGATACTTAATTGCTCCAGCAAAATCCGCATGACCAGACCTTGGCTTTGTAACCATTTTTTCTTCCAAAATTTCTTCAGGGTCCATTACATTCTTCCAATTCTCCCAATCCCTATTTTTTATAACAATTCCAATGGGAGTTCCAAGAGTGTATCCTCCCCTTACTCCAGAAATTATTTCTACTTCGTCTCTTTCTATTTCCATTCTCTTACCACGTCCATATCCTATCTGCCTTCTTCTCAACTCTTTATTTATATACTCCGATGTTATATGAAGACCTGCAGGTACCCCCTCTAAAATCGCCATAAGAGCCTTTCCATGGGATTCTCCAGAGGTCAAAAATCTCATAATAACTTTTCAGCCTCCCTTTTCATTACCTCAAAGGGTCCCACAAAACCAAACCATTTTTCCCAAGAAAGACATGCTTGATATATGAGCATATCAAGTCCATTTTTGTAAGGCACATTATTTTCTTTTGCGAGTTTTAATAAAGGAGTCTCTTTGGGATTGTATATGATGTCATATACAAAAACTAATTTTTTAAAGTCTCCATTCCATGGAGTTTCTTTTCCATCAAGACCAATAGAAGTGGTATTTATCAAAATTACTTTTTCACTAATTTTTTCCCTATCCTCCCAAGGTATAACTTTTATTTCAAAATTCTTGTTTTTCTTTACCTCGACAGCAATTTTTTCTGCTCTTTCGTAAGTTCTGTTAGTTAAATAAACCTCTTTAAATCCATATTCAAGTACAGCATAAATTACTGCCCTTGCTGCGCCTCCTGCTCCTAAAATTAAACAAGAAAAATCCCTACTTAGATTTAAATTCTCAAGAGTCTTTAAAAATCCGCCAAAATCAGTATTGTCCCCTTTCCATTTATGGTTTTCCCTATAAACTGTGTTTACTGCTCCAAGAATATTAGAAATCTCTGATATTTCATCCAAAAACTCTATTATACTTTCTTTATGAGGTATAGTAACATTTAAGCCATAAATAGGAAGGTATTTAATTCCTAAAATTGCTTTGGAGAAAAATTCTGGTTCAATAGGGATGTTTAAGTATAAAGCATCAATAGATAATGCCCTAAAAGCGGCATTGTGAATGTAAAAAGATATGGAATGCCCTAATGGGTAACCTATAAGTCCATATAACTTTGTCGATGGAGAAATCAAAGAAATTAATCACCTCTCTTTCTTTTAATCCTCTCCCCATTGAGGTAAATTTAAAGGTTAATTTATCAAAAAAGATTTATCTTGTCAAACCGAAAGTATCTTACTTAAAAACTCAATGGTTCTTTCCTCTTTTGGGTGTTCAAAAATCTCCTTAGGAGTACCTTCTTCAACAATTCTCCCTTGATCCAAAAAGATCACCCTATTTGCTACCTCTTTAGCAAACCCCATCTCATGAGTTGCAATTATCATGGTCATACCTTCGTGGGCAAGTTCTCTCATAACATCTAAAACCTCTTTTGTCATTTCGGGATCTATAGAGGAGGTAGGCTCATCAAACAGCATTACTTCTGGTTCCATGGCAAGAGCTCTTGCTATAGCAATTCTCTGTTGTTGTCCCCCTGAAAGTTGAGATGGATAACTCTTTGCTTTGTCTACAAGACCAACTCTTTTTAAAAGTTCATATGCTTTTTCTGTAGCAATTTTAGGATCCATTTTCTTAACCTTTATAGGAGCAAGAGTTATATTGTCAAGTACCGTAAGATGTGGGAAAAGATAAAAAAGTTGAAAAACCATACCAACTTTTTGCCTAACCTTATTTATATCTACGGAAGAATCAGTTATTTTTATCCCATCAATGTAAATCTCTCCTTCGGTAGGCTCTTCCAGTCTATTTATACACCGAAGAAGAGTACTTTTTCCTCCTCCACTGGGACCTATGATCACAAGTACTTCACCTTTTTTAACCTCTAAATTTATTCCTTTTAAAACATGAAGATGTTTAAATTTCTTGTGTAAATTAACTACTTTAATCACCTGTCTTCAACCTCTTTTCTAACCATACTGAAAGTCTTGTTAAAGGTAAGGTCATTAATAAATATATTAACGTTACTCCTAAAAATGGACTAAATACATTTGCCTTCCAAGCCACGATCTCCCTTCCTGCTCTAAGAAGCTCTGTAACTGCAAGAGTAGAGGCTAAAGAGCTTTCCTTTAACATAGAGACAAACTCGTTAGTTAAAGGTGGAAGAATCCTTCTAAAGGCTTGAGGAAGAATTATATATCTCATAGCTTGAAAATAGGTCATGCCAAGAGATCTTGCAGCTTCCATTTGCCCTTTATCAATAGACTGTATTCCACTCCTAAATATTTCTCCAGTGTATGCAGCACTATTTAAAGATAAACCTACAATTGCAGCAGTTATAGCCCCTAAATTTATTCCAAAAGAAGGCAGAGCATAATAGATGATCAGAAGTTGCATTAAGAGAGGAGTGCCTCTTATTACTTCTACATATATGGTAGAGGGAATTCTTAATAGGTAGTTTTTGGATATACGAGCAAGTCCTAAAAATAAGCCAAGAATTATCCCAAAAGCTACCGAAATTACTGAAAGGCGCAATGTAACCACTGCGCCTTTCAGTAAATAAGGTATACTTTCGATAAATATATTTATATTAAAATCCAACTTCTCACCTCTTATTACTTAGGTGGTTCTACACCAAACCACTTTTTGTATATCTGATTATATTTACCAGTTTTCTTTAGATTAATCAATATCTCATTTATTTTCTTTAAAAGATCTTTATCTTCCTTTCTCACTGCTATCCCATATTGCTCTATAGTAAAAGGCTTTCCAACACATTTTAGTTTTGGATTATTCTTAGAATAATAAAGAGAAACTGGCAGATCGTTAATAACCGCATCCAATCTTCCTAACTCAAGATCCATAAAGGCTTCAGGAATAGTTTCATAACTTCTAATCTCTTTTATCCCTACCTGATCTTTTAATTTCTTTGCAGTAAGTTCTCCGGTTGTTCCAAGTTGTACCCCAACTACTTTATCCTTTAAATCTTTTTCCGACTTAATATCTTTATTTTCACTTCTCACCACAATAATCTGTCCCGAATCATAATAAGGAACGGAAAAATCAATTTCTTTTTTTCTTTCTTCGGTTATAGTCATGGCAGAAATTATGATGTCAAACTTTTTAGCCTTTAGAGCTGCAATTATACCATCAAAAGATGTATTTATAACCTGTAATTTAACCCCAAGAGCTTTTGCAATTTCCTGAGCAATATCAATATCAAAACCTACAGGTTTATCACCCTCCATAAATTCAAAGGGAGCATATGCCACATCGCTTCCTACCTTTAATACTCCTACTTTTTTAATCCTCTCAACAGCACCAGCCCCTAAAACAGGATATAGCACCAAAAGAAAAAACAAAAAACTTATAATTATACCTTTACGCATATTTTTGCCTCCTGACTGCATAATTTTTAAAAGTATAAGAACAAAACTTTTAAAAAGTCAAGTATAATATCTAAATGGAGGTGAAAAAATGGATTATTTAATAAGAGGAATCTCAATGGACAAAAGAATTGTAGCATATGTAGCAAGAACAACTGATCTTGTGGAACAAGCAAGAAAAATCCATAAAGCTTCTCCTACAGCTATTGCAGCCCTTGGCAGAACCCTTACCCTTGCTGCAATCATGGGAAAAATGCTTAAAAAAGACGAGGAAAGAATAAGTTTACAGATAACTGGAAATGGTCCTTTGGGAAATATTTTTGCAGAAGCAGATCCTAAAGGAAACGTAAGAGGGTTTATCAAAAGAGCATATATTGATTTACCGCCAACTCCTGATGGAAAATTAGATGTGCCATCAGCTATTGGTAAAGATGGAACTCTTAGTGTAATAAGAGATTTAGGTTTAAAAGAGCCTTATAGAGGAGTTGTACCTCTTATTTCTGGGGGTATAGCCAAGGATTTAGCTTATTATTTTACCTATTCAGAGCAATTGCCTTCGGCAGTAGCTGCTGGAGTATACGTAAACAAAGATGGCAGAGTAATTTCTGCAGGAGGATATATTGTTCAAATAATAGAAAATGCTGATAATGATACGGTTGATATTCTGGAAAGTAATATTAAAAATCTTGATCCTCCAAGCAAAATGATTCTTGAAGGTAAAACCCCTGAGGAAATAATGAGTAAAATTTTCAAAAATATTGACTATGAACAATTCTCAAGGGAGGACTTAAAATATTCCTGTAGATGTAATAGAGAGAGGGCAGAAAATACTCTTATAGCATTGGGGATTAAAGAATTAGAAGAACTAATTGAAAAGGAAAAATCTATTGAGGTTAAGTGTGAATTCTGTGGTAAAATTTATATTTTTAACAAAAATAATATAGAAGAAATAATAAACCAACTAAAAAACAAAACATAAGGGAGCCCATGATTAGGCTCCCCCTTTAATAACCTCTTCTAAAGGTACATATGGGAGATCAAAAGCCTTTGCTACTTCTTCATGAGTTATATTTCCATATGCTATATTAACTCCCCTTGATAAACTTCTATTCTCCATTACTGCTCTTTTCCATCCTTTATCCGCAATTTCTATCACATAAGGCAAGGTATTTAAAGTCAAAGCTCTTGTAGAAGTTCTTGGTACAGCACCAGGCATATTTGCTACGGTATAATGTATTACTCCTTCCTCCTCATATATGGGATCTCTGTGAGTGGTAGGACGAGAAGTCTCCGCACAACCACCCTGATCTATAGCCACATCCACAAGTACCGAACCATTTTTCATGTTTTTAAGAAGCTCTCTTGTAATAATCTTAGGGGCCTTTGCACCTGGAACCAAAACTGCTCCAATAACAAGATCAGCATATTCAATAGCCATTCTTACATTGTATTCGTCAGCAAACATAGTTATAACTTTACCCTGAAAGTAATCATCAATAAATCGTAATTTCCTGGGATTTATATCAAGAACTGTAACTGAAGCACCCATTCCATAAGCAATTCTTGCTGAATTAAATCCTACATTTCCAGCTCCAATTATCACCACATTTGCTGGAGGAACTCCAGGAACTCCTCCAAGTAAAATTCCTCTTCCTCCAAAGGTTTTTTCTAAATACTTAGCACCCTCTTGAGGAGCCATCCTCCCAGCTATTTCACTCATGGGAGCTAAAAGAGGTAAAAAACCATCGTCAGTTTGAACAGTCTCATAAGCTATACCAATAATTTTTCTTTTTAAAAGGTTTATAGTTAAATCTTGTGACGCTGCAAGATGCAAGTAAGTAAAAAGAATTTTGCCTTCAGAAAGAAGATTGTACTCTTCAGGTAATGGCTCCTTAACTTTCAATATGAGTTCTGCCTCATAAAAAACATCTTCATGTCTTTCCACAATCACAGCTCCGGCTTTAGCAAATTCCTCGTCTGAAAAACCACTTCCAAGTCCTGCTCCTTTTTCTATAAGAACTTTATGCCCTCTTTTAACTAAAGTCTCCACTCCTCCAGGAACAATAGCTACCCTATTCTCTTCAGGTTTAATTTCCTTAGGAATTCCAATTATCATAATTTAACTCCCCCTTGAGTATAAATAATAATAAACTCCAATTAAGGTTTTAGAGTCTTCAAACCTATTTTCAAAAAGATACCTTTTAACCTCTTCTTTATTTAAAGTTATAACCTCTAAAAACTCGTCTTCGTCAGGGTTATTCTTTGTTTTTCTTAAGTTGGTTGCCTCAAAAAGATATAAAATCTCATTGCTTATTCCTGGAGATGGATAAAAGGTATGAATAAGCCTTAAATTTCCAGGAACATAACCTATCTCCTCTTCCAATTCCCGATAAGCACATTCCTCAGGATTTTCTCCTTGATCTAATTTTCCAGCCGGAATCTCAAGAAGAATTTTTTTTGCTGGTAAGCGATATTGCTTCACAAAAAATAAAGATCCATCTTCTAAAATTGGCAAAATTGCCACAGCTCCAGGATGATGCACTACTTCTCTCTTAGTCTCTTTCCCGTTTATAAGTACAACTCTGTACTCCTTAACTGTAATTATCCTTCCTTTATATTTTTCACTCTCTTCTATTATTTTTTCTTCCAATTCAATTTTCACCTCCTCTATCATTTAAAGCTCCTCTACTCTTAAGTTCTGATGCTTTAACTAATAATTCCTTTGCATGCTGTTGACTAACATCAGAAACTATACTTCCGCCAAGCATCCTTGAAAGTTCAATAATTCTTGATTTATCCTCAAGCATGGAAACTCTAATTCGAGTCTGATCATTCACTACCTTTTTTTCTACATGGAAATGATAATCTGCCCAAGCAGCTATCTGAGGCAGATGGGTCACACAGAAAATTTGTCTCTTTTTTGATATATTCCACAACTTTTGTGCAAGAAGATAAGCAGTCTCTCCCCCTATTCCAGCATCAATTTCATCAAAAACAAGCACAGGAGTGTTATCCACCTCATTCAAAATAGTCTTCAAAGCCAACATGACCCTGGATAATTCTCCTCCAGATGCTACATGCCTTAATGGCTTAAATAACTCTCCAGGATTGGAAGACAACATAAACTCTATCACTTCCCTACCTTTTTCACTTATTTTTACTCCATTTATATTCAATCCCGAAGACGGCTCCATAAATTCAACAGCAAATTTTGCATGTTCCATTCCAAGCTCGGAAAGCTCTTCTTCCACTCTCTTAACAAAATCTTCTACCATATTCCTTCTCATCTCAGAGAGTTTTTCGCTTTCATAGAGAAGTTTCTCTTCAACAGCACTTATTTCAGCCTCAATATTTTCCAATCGCGCCTCCATATTAGAGAGCATATCAAGTTCTTCTTTTGCTTTTTCTTTATAATTCAATATCTCCTCAATATTTTTCCCATATTTTCTCTTGAGTTGTGAGATTCGATATAGTCTCTCTTCAATTTCCTCAATTGTGGATGGATCAAAACTCATACTATCTTTATATCTAATGAGATTGTCCACCGCTTCTCCAAGGTAAACCTTTGCATTTTCAAGTAGACTAACAATATTTCCCACATTTTCATCCATAGAGGAAAGAGATCTAATAATATCTAAACCTTCTCCTAATTGTTCAAAAGCTGACATCCCATCTGGATTTTCATATAAAAACTTAATAGCTTCTTCTATGCCTACTCTTACTTTTTCGTAATTTTGCAATTTCTGTCTTTCCTCTAATAATTCTTCTTCTTCACCTATTCTTAAATTTGCTTTCTCAATTTCCTCTATCTGAAAAGATAAAAGATCAATCCTTTGTTGTCTTTCTTTTTCCTTACCATATATCTCGTCCCTTTCAGAATAGAGATTTCTCAGCTTCAGAAACAACTCCTTCACCTTATTCTTTTGATCTAATAATTCTTCTCCACCAAGCCTATCAAAAACCTCAAGTTGAAAATCCCTATGAAGTATTTTCTGATGTTCATGTTGTCCATGAATTTCAACAATATTTGAAAGAAGTCTTTCCAACATTCCTACTGTAACAAGTTCACCATTAACTCTACATTTGCTTCTTCCACTCTTATTTAGCTCTCTAGAAACTAAAAGAGTACCATCTTTTTCTTTTGGAATTTCCCATTCATCAAGTAATCTTTCTACCTCTTCATTCATGGTAAACATGGCTTCAACTACACTCCTATTACTTCCTGACCTAATAATATCCGTCGAGGCTCTCTCTCCTAAAAGAAAAGCAAGAGCATCTACCAAAAGAGATTTTCCAGCACCTGTCTCACCCGTTATAACATTCAGACCATCATGAAAATCCAAGGTAATCTCATCTATGATTGCAAAATCTTTTACTCTTAACGCTAATAACATTCTTCTCTACCTCCAATGTAGTTTCTTTTTAAGTCTATTTACAAAATCCCATCCAGGCAGGAAAATTAATCTTCCATAAAAATCTGCTTTACTAATGGTAATTTCATTCTTATTACTTACAATATCAATTTCCTTACCATCAATCCATATCTCAACTTGGGTTGACTTCCTCTGAAATTTTACTTGTATATTAATATTATTCAGATCTAAAACCAACGGCCTTGAAGATAAAGAATGAGCACATATAGGAATCACCTCTGTAACTTCTAACTCAGGGAAAATAATTGCACCACCAGCCGAAAGAGCATAAGCGGTAGATCCTGCTGAAGTGGCTACAATTACTCCATCCGCCGGGGGAGTTAATATGGAACCATTGTTAAAGATAAAATTTATAGAAATTAGAGGGGTATTTTCTGATTTTAAAAAAACCACCTCATTGAATGCATAGAATACATTTTGATCAATAGTAAGCTTTATCACTGGATGCTTTTCAATAAAAAAATTCCCCTTTTCTATGGAATCAAGAAGTACATCAATATCCTTAAACTCCACAGTAGTCAAGAATCCGAGTCTTCCTGTATTAATACCGACTACAGGTATGTTATATATGGAAAGCTTTTGAAGAGTATAAAGAACAGTTCCATCTCCTCCAATTGCTACTCCAAGATCCACATTAGACCCCTCTGGAATAACCTCTATTCCTCTTCTTCCAGCCCAATCCTTTAATATATCTATTCCCTTTTTTGCCTCTCTTTTTTTGGGATTATAAAAAACTCCTATTTTTTGGAGCTTAATTTCCAATTTGAAAATGCCTCCTGAACTACTTTTTCTATCTCAACTTCTTCTATTTCTCGCTCTGGTTTTAAAGTAAATAATGAGGGGTACTCAATATTTCCTTTACCTTCTTTGCTCAAATAATAAGTTAATTTTTGCATGTAAAAACCTTGCTCTTTTAAAGTTTCTTTAATATTCTCTAATATTTTTATATGTACGTCAATATTTTTTACTATTCCTCCTCTGCTTACTTCCTTAGGAGAGGCTTCAAATTGAGGTTTTATTAGGGGTATAATTATACTTTCACCATGCAAAAAACTTTTTATAGATGGAAATATCTTTAAAACAGATATGAAAGAAACATCAATAGTCACAATATCTACCTTTTCTGGAATATCGCCTTCTTTCAAATACCTCGCATTTATCCCTTCTTTCAATATTACTCTTGAATCTCTTCTCAATTTCTCATGAAGTTGTCCTTTTCCTACATCGACAGCATATACCCTTAAAGCTCCCTCTTGAAGAAGACAATCCGTAAATCCCCCCGTGCTTGCTCCTATATCTACTGCAATCTTTCCTTTGACATCAACTTCAAAAGTATCAATTGCTTTCTTTAATTTAAAACCGCCCTTACTAACATAGGGTATATTTTCTTTTATTTCAATCAGAGAGTCGATAGGAATTTTTAAATCAGGTTTAATTACAACGTTACCATTTACTTTCACTATGCCAGCTATAACAGCAGCTCTCGCCTTTTCCCTACTCTCAAAAAAGCCCCTTTTTACTAATAATACATCTAATCTTTCCTTTTCCTTCAAGCCTTACACCTTAATATCTTCCAAAACACTTATGATTTTTTCAGCTATTTTGTATTCATTAAGGCCATATATGTCTCTTAAGAGTTGTACATTTCCTTGCTCAATAAATTTATCAGGAAGTCCAATAGGAATAACTTTTTTATTAATTTTTAAGATGTTAATTAGTTCTGCTATAGCCCCAAAAAGTCCTCCTGTAATCACATTTTCTTCAACAGTTATTATAGTATTATGAGATAAAATTAGCTCCTCTAAAGTTAATATGTCTAAGGGCTTTAGAAATCTAACATTAACTACCGTAGGATAAATACCTTCTGATCTCAAAATATTCCCAGCTTCAACAGCAGGATAAACCATTGAACCAATAGCAAGAATCAATACATCCCTTCCTTGTTTCACTATTTCACTTTTTCCAATTTCAATTTTTTCAAATCTATTTTTTAATTCAACTCCTACTCCTTTACCTTTGGGATACCTTATAGCAAAGGGTCCGGGATAATTGATTGCAGTATACAAGAGATCTCTAAGTTCTGATTCATCTTTTGGAGCAGCGATAACCATATTAGGAATTAAACGCAAATATGAGAGATCAAAAATCCCCTGATGAGTGGGACCATCATCGCTTACTATACCTGCCCTATCCAAAACAAATGTTATAGGTAACTTTTGTAGACATACATCGTGTATTATTTGATCAAAAGATCTTTGTAGGAAAGTTGAATATATAGCAACTACAGGTTTTAAGCCGTTTTTTGCAAGACCTGCTGCAAAAGTTACTGCGTGTTGTTCTGCAATTCCTACATCAAAAAACCTTTCAGGAAACCTTTGTGCAAAATAAGAGAGTCCTGTCCCTTCAGGCATAGCAGCTGTTATTGCCACAACCTCAGGATACATTCCTCCAAGCTCTACTAAAGTTTTACCAAACACTTCCGTATAAGTTGGTACCTTTTTCTCTTTTTCAGATTTCGAGCCCATACTATGAAATTTAGATGGAGTTGCCTCTGCATCTTTATGTCCAATACCCTTCTTAGTGGTAACATGGATCAACACAGGACAAGACAAATTATCCTTTATTCCCTTAAAAACTGAGATGAGTAAAGGAATATCATGTCCATCAAAGGGACCAAAATATTTAAATCCTAAATATTCAAACATAGGATTCTCAAGAAGCAAACTTTTTAAGCTCCTCTCTAACTTTAAATCAAAAGCCAATAAACCTTTTCCTATGGATGAATTTTTTAATAAATTTTGAGTCGTCTGTTTAAAAAATCTATATAGGGGATGTTTACGAAGCTTTGCTAAATATAAAGCCATAGCCCCCACATTAGGAGATATAGAATGCTCATTATCATTTAAAATCACAATAAGATCAGTATTTAAATAACCAATTTGGTTCAACGCCTCTAATGCCATACCTGATGTCAATGCTCCATCTCCTATTACAGCCACAACTTTATATTTTTCTCCCTTTAAATCTCTTGCCTTTGCAAAACCCAAAGCAGCAGAAAGAGATGTGCCCGCATGCCCCACAGCAAAATGGTCATATTCACTTTCCCAAGGAGCAATGTATCCACTAATTCCTCCATATTGACGTAGAGTATGAAAATCTTTTGCTCTTCCTGTTATTAATTTATGAGTATAGGCTTGATGTCCTACATCCCATATAATTTTATCCTTAGGAGCATCAAAGACATAATGAAGTGCTAAGGTTAGTTCTACTGTACCCAAATTGGATGCTAAATGTCCACCATTATTTTCTACAGTATTTATAATAATTTCTCTTATTTCAGAGGAAAGCTTTTTTAATTCCCCTATAGAGAGTTTTTTAAGATCCTTTGGAGACTCAATTTTCTGAAGTAACATCCACAAAACCCTCTTTTAATTTTTTTACCTCATCCCAATTTCTAACAATGTTTCTCAAAATGCCATTTATAAATCTTCCTGCTTCTGGACTCACATATTTTTTAGCAAGTTCCACCGCCTCATTCACAGTTACTCCCTGAGGAATGTCAGAAAAAGTAAACATCTCCGCAATTGCCATTCTCAAAATGTTCTTTTCAATGGTTCCAATTCTCTCAAGCTTCCAATTTTTACTGAATTTACTAATTATTTCATCAGCCAAATCTTTATAGTAAAGAGCACCATCGTACAACTTATATGCAAAAACCTGCCCCTGAGGAGAAAAATCACTGAAATCTACTTCAATCTCCTGTCCCAAGTCTTTTTGAAAAAGAAATTCTAAAACTTTTTCACGACACCTTGTTCTTTCCTTACTCATTCCTTATTCCCTTCCTATATAAAATATTTCTTTTATCTTCTCAATAACCTCTAAAATAAAGTTCTTATCAATTGCCAGTCCTACCAAATACCCAACTAAAAAACAGAAAACAAGAAAAAGAGTCTTCCAAAATCCAATTAAAAGAATCAAAATTCCAATAATCAGAAATACAAAAGAAAAGATTATTCTATATCTATACTCTCTTAAGTTTGGAATTTTGAAATTCATCCTATTTACCCTTCTTTGCAGGCACTACATCTTCAATAATTATATTAATATTTTCAAGATTTAAAGTTAAGACATTTTCAAAATAAACCTTCACCCTATGCTGCAACTCATTCACCACTCTTGTTATATCACTACCAGAGGGAACTTTTATTCTCAAAGTTAATATAATCTTTCCCCTTAGATTTTCTATCTCGGGTCTAATTTCCTGAATCTCAGAAAAATATGCAGCAATCTCTCTTATAGCATTTTTAATACCATTTAGAGATATACTTATCTCTCCAAGCCCTGAGGTATTCCCCAAACTAATAGTGGTTTTTTCTCTAAATAAAAGATAGAAAAAGCTCATGCTGAAAGACACAACAAATAAAACAATTAAGAAAATTAAGACAAAAAGAAATCCTTGATGAGATGCCCAACCTAAAAAGCTCAAAGCAGGAGACCATTTTAATAAGGCAAGGATAAGAATGACATATATTAAAGCAGAAATAAAGAGAAGTAAAAAAGTTGTTATTCTTTCAGACTTATTTATTCTCATTTAACCTTTTCCTCCTCACGCTTTTTACCTAAAATTACCCCTTTAATTATGACATTAACTTCACGAACATTAAGTCCTGTCATACTTTCAACAACTTCCTTAACATGAGTTTGAATATCTCTTGCTACGTCAGGAAAAAATACATTTTGTTTAACATAGACAGGAATCCTTATATAAACGTCTTTGTCTATCAATTCTACTTTTAATCCCCTACCTATAGGTATTCCCGAAACAAGTTTTACAAAAGACGCTATACTTTCCCCAACTTGAGCAACTCCCTCAATTTCTTGAGCTGCTATCCCTGCAATAATTGCAATTACTTCCTTTGAGATATTAACAGAACCATAAGATAATTCTTCTTTCATAATATTCACCTATACTATTTTATCAAATTTAATCTTCAACTAAAATCCTCCTTGCAAGGAAATTAGTAGAATAATCACCTTTAATAAAAGAGCTGTTTTCTAAAATCTTAAGATGAAGTGGTATAGTAGTTTTAAGTCCTCTCACAATAAACTCATTCAAGGCTCGTCTCATTCTTATTATAGCCTCTTCTCTATCCTTACCCCATGTGATAACCTTAGCAAGTAAAGAATCATAAAAGGGTACCATCTCATACCCTTCATAAATATGAGTATCTATCCTCACAAAAGGACCACCCGGTGGTATATATTTTTCAATTTTTCCTATGGAAGGTGAGAAATTATTATCGGGATCTTCTGCATTAATTCTACACTCGATAGCATGCCCTCTTAAGGTTACATCCTTCAAATCAAGCTTTTCTCCAGCAGCAATCAAAATCTGCCATTTTACAAGATCAATACCAGTCACCATCTCAGTAACAGTATGCTCTACTTGAATTCTGGTATTCACTTCCATAAAGTAGAACTTTCCATCCTTGTCTAATAAAAACTCAAAAGTTCCAGGTCCCACATAACCCACTTTATAGGCTCCCCTTATAGCAGCTCTACTCATAGCTTCTCTTATTCTATTATTGACCACAGGAGACGGAGATTCTTCAATTAGTTTTTGATATCTTCTTTGAATTGTACAGTCTCTTTCGCCCAAAGAGATAATATTTCCATACTGATCTCCTAAAATCTGAATCTCTACATGTCTTGGCTCTTCAATAAATTTCTCTATGTAAACTCCAGGATTTCCAAAGTTCTTCTCTGCCTCCATTTTAGCAAGTCGAATATTTTTCACAAGCTCTTCAGGACTATAGGATACTCTCATTCCTTTCCCGCCGCCGCCTGCGGTAGCCTTGATTAAAACAGGAAAGCCTATTTCTTTTGCAACCTTTAAAGCTTGTTTTTCATCTTCAATTAGCCCCTCAGATCCAGGGAGTAGAGGAACTCCTGCTTCCTTCATTAGCTTTTTGGCTCTGGCTTTGTCTCCTAAGCTTTCTATTACTTCTTTTTTAGGTCCTATAAAAACTATACCATGATCCTGACATATCTCAGCAAATCTTGCAGATTCTGCTAAAAACCCATATCCAGGATGTATAGCTTCTGCATTAGTCACCAAAGCTGCACTTATTATATTAGGTATATTTAAATAACTTTGAGATGCTGGTGGGGGGCCAATACATATTGCTTCATCAGCCATATATACATGAAGAGATTCTTTATCTGCTTCAGAATAGATCGCAACTGTTTTTATTCCCAATTCTCTGCAAGCTCTTATTACTCTTACCGCAATTTCGCCACGATTAGCAATAAGTATTTTCTTAAACATTGCTTTCGGTTTCTATTAAAAATAGTTTTTGCCCAAATTCTACTGCTTGACCATTTTCTACCAATACCTTTTTTACTCTTCCCCTTACATGACTCTTAATCTCATTCATTAATTTCATTGCTTCTATTATACATACTGTCTGTCCTGGTTCAACAAGATCTCCTTCTTCTACAAAAGGAGGCGCTCCAGGAGCTGGAGACCTATAAAAGACTCCTACAAGAGGAGCTGTAATATATACTCCTTCTTCCTCTCTGGTAGAGATTCCCTTTGTTTCTTGCTCTTTTTTGATTTCTTGATCTGAAATTATATTTACTACATTATCTCCTCTTTTCAATATTAATTTATTTTCCCCATTTTCTATTATTAACTCTGATAGGTTACTCTTTGAGAACAGATTTATAATCTCTTTTAAATCTTCTAAATTCCATTCTCTCATATTACTATGCCCTCTCCACATATTTAGCATATCTGGTATCTACAACAACCTTATCGCCTATCTGTATGAATAAAGGAACTTGAATTACAAGACCCGTTTCAAGTTTTGCAGGTTTAGATCCGCCCGAGACTGTATCTCCTCTCAAACCTGGATCTGTTTCCACAACTTCTAAAACCACAGTAGTTGGTAATTCGATTCCAATAGGATTTCCTTCGTAAAATAACACACTAACTGTATTCCCTTCTTTTAAATATTTTATGGCATCTCCTAATTGCTCTTCTGTAAGAATATATTGCTCGAAACTCTCATTATCAATGAAATAATATTCATCACCCTGTTTATATAAGTATTCTGCCTCTCTCTTATTGATGAAAGCTTGAGGGACATATTCATCAGATTTAAAAGTTTTCCTTATTACGTTGCCTGTTTTTAGATTTTTAAGCTTCACTCTAACCGTTGCTTGTCCTTGAGCCATATGAACATGTTGATATTCAAGAACTATATATATTTCTCCTTCTAATTCAATAGTTAATCCAGGATAAAAATCATTTACAGAAATCATCTATCTTTTTACCTCCTTTACTTTAAATAATTATTAAATCGTTAGTAAGTTTATTTAATATTTTTGAGCAATGGCTATCTACTACTACCATATCCTCCACCCTTATACCAAATTTTCCAGGTATATAAATTCCTGGTTCCACCGTAATAACCATTCCTTTTTTAAGAACCGTTTCACTCTTCGGAGAGACTCTTGGCAACTCATGAATCTCAAGTCCAACACCATGACCCAAACCATGTCCAAAATAATTTCCAAAACCATTCTCCTGAATTATATCACGAGCAACCTTATCTACAAAATTACATTGAATACCCTCTTCAATAACCTCTTCTGCTTTCTTTTGAGCTTCTAAAACTATATTGTAAATTAAAATTTCTTCTTCACCAGGATTACCAAAGTAAATAGTACGAGTAATATCAGAATGATAGCCTTCATAAACTGCCCCAAAATCAAAAACTATAAATTCATTACCCATAAGCTTTTTATTACTCGCTTTTCCATGTGGTAAAGCCCCTCTTTCACCTGAAGCCACTATAGTATCAAAAGCAGGTCTCTCACTTCCTAATTTAGCCATTTGATATTCCAACTCAATAGCAATATCTTTTTCCGTTATTCCCACCTTTATTAAAGGTAGTATCTTTTCAAAAGCTTGTTCTGCTATCATTAATGCTTTCTTTATTTTTTCTATCTCATCTTCTGTTTTAACCATACGTAATTCTTCAACCCAATGGCTTAAAGGAATTAATTCAATATTTTGAAGGAGCTCCCTTAATTTTACCCAAGTACTATAAACCACATTTGAGCTTTCAAATCCAATTTTTTTTAAACCATCTTTATTCTCCAATTCCTTCAGAAAAGTAAATAAGTTAAGGTCTCCATCTACTAATATTGGTTTGACTTTTCTAACTTCGTGATTTACTTGTTCCCAGTATCTTGAGTCTACTAATATATACCCCCCCTCCTTGAGAACAAGCAAATCTGCTGTAGATCCAGTAAAACCAGTGAGATATCTAATATTTATTATATTGCTTATCCATATAGCATCTATATCTTCTTTCTTTAATCTCTCCTGGATTTTCTCTATCATAGCTCTTATTGCTCAATAAGTTTTGGTGTAATTAGTATAATAAGCTCTCTTTCCACTTTCTGAGTCTTTCTTGCCTTAAACAGTTCTCCTAGTATAGGTATATCTCCAAGAAGTGGTACTTTTGACATACTATCTATTTCCTCTTGTCTCAACAAACCTCCAAGAGCAAGAGTTTCACCATTTTTGAGATTGACAATTGTCTGAGCCTCACGAGTAGAAATTATAGGCACATCACTTACATAGCCTTGAATTGTACTAACCTGAGGATTTATATTAGCTGTTATGGTTCCATCAGCATTTACTGTAGGAGTGACATTTAAGATGATACCTACATCCACAAAACTTACTTGTCTATTACCTTGAGCATCATAGGAGATTAATGGAACTCTATCACCAATCATGATCCTTGTAGCCTTACCACTTAAAGTAGTCATACTGGGTTGAGCAAGTATTCTAGCTTTATTTTGAGTTTCTAATGCCCTAATGTTAGCACTAATTTGTCCTGGATTCACAATACTTACCCTGAGATCCTGCCACCCCAGGTTAGCTGTAATTTGTAATCCAGTAGAAATACTACCTGTACTCCACTCTATACCAATATCCTTAACATTTTCTCTTGATACTTCAATTACCTGTACATCAATTTTTACTTGAGGAGTAGGCTTATCAAGCTTCGCTATCATACTTTCTACAGAGGAAACTTGATCTGCTGGCCCTTGTACCAACAAAAGACCTGAGGTTTGATCATAATAGAAGCTTACATCCTTTGCTATTCCTGATACTACAGATTTTAAAGTATCCAAGGATATATACTTTAGCTTGTATTCTTTTGTAACAGTAGGAGTGCCCTCTTTTGCTGTAGTTACAGTTGTATTTAAGGGTTTGACAAAGGTTGCGGAACCAACTTTCTCAAAGGAAATATTAGTGATTCTACTTAATATCTCAAGAGTCTCAGGAAGTTCCACCCTATTTAGATAGAGATCAATCTGCCCTGTCACCTTCTGATCTATTACAAAGTTTATATCTGCCTTCTTCCCAAGTTCCCTCAATACTTCCCTTATATCTGCACTCCTTAAATCACAACTCACATATACCTTATCCCCTTCCCTCTCTACTGTAAGCAGCTCCTTCGCAACTACCGCTTCCTTCTTCTCTACATCTATCCTACTTATTAGGTCATCCAATACCTTCAAGTCATCTTCCTTACCTTGCGCAATTAGCAGCTTAGTCTTATCATCATAGCTCAAACTTAAGTTCTTTACTAAACTCCCTCCTACCCTCTCTATATCAGATAAGGTAATGTATTTTAATGCATATATCTTGGTCTTTGCTACCTCTACAGGTACTGTTACCTTCTCTTCATATGGCTTCACATAAGTCACTTTATCTTCAGTAGTTATGCTTAACTTCCCTACCCTTTGAATTATGTTCAATACCTCAGGAAGTTCCACCCTATTTAGATAGAGATCAATCTGCCCTGTCACCTTCTGATCTATTACAAAGTTTATATCTGCCTTCTTCCCAAGTTCCCTCAATACTTCCCTTATATCTGCACTCCTTAAATCACAACTCACATATACCTTATCCCCTTCCCTCTCTACTGTAAGCAGCTCCTTCGCAACTACCGCTTCCTTCTTCTCTACATCTATCCTACTTATTAGGTCATCCAATACCTTCAAGTCATCTTCCTTACCTTGCGCAATTAGCAGCTTAGTCTTATCATCATAGCTCAAACTTAAGTTCTTTACTAAACTCCCTCCTACCCTCAAAATATCTTGGAGAGTTATATATCTCAACACATATAACTTAGTACTTATTATTTGAGGAACTGTTGCTGTCTGTACTTCCTTAGGTTTTATATAATAAGTCTTGCCAACTTTTTCCATATCAAAATTAGCAAGTCTCTGAATTATGGTCAAAACCTCATCAAGAGGTACTTTATTAACAAACAGATCTACTGTACCAGAAACCTTAGGATCTATAATAAAATTCAAATCTGTTTTACTTGCAATTTCCTGCAAAACATCTCTAATATCTGACTTCTTAAGACTTGCAGTAACATAAAATACATCCCCAATTTTTTCAACCTTAACAAGCTCTTTAATCTCAATTATAGGTGAAGGAACTCCCTCAGCCTTAGGAGCACTCACCAATATTACTCCTCCCTCTCTAACCTCATAAATATATCCAGCACTCCTTACTATCAAATCGACAGCCCTATCAAGAGGAACTCTGTTAAGGGTTAAATAAACCCCTCCCGAGACATCTTTTGAAAAGATAATATTCTTACCGGACTTTTGAACTATTTCTTGAAGAATATCTTTTATATCGTCGCCCTTTGCAGTTAAAGTCACAAGATAGGTATCTTCACTTTTTTCTAATATAACTTTTCCTAAATTTTTAGCTCCTGCTATACTTTCTGACGGGATATCCAAGGTTTTAATTGTATTCTCTATTTTTGCAAATTCTGACGGTGGGGCAGAAACTATAAGCCAATTTCTTGAATCGTCAGAATCAAAGATCGCAGTCTTAGAGATTTTACTTAAAATGTCTTTCGCTTTTTGACTTTCAAAATACTTCAATTGATAAACTTTTGTCATCAAATCTCTACTTTCTATTTTTTGTAGCTTATCAAGATTAGCTACAATGATTATCTCACCTTGCTGAATATACCCTAAATCTGAGGAAGCGAGTAAGGCATAAAAAGCATCTTTAAAAGGAATATCTTTAAGGTAAACACTTATCCTTCCCTGTACTCCTATATCGGTAATAATATTCAATCCTACAAGTTGTCCCATTGCTTTTAATACATCCCTTATCTCTGCCCTATCAAAAGAGACTGATATCCTCTGTTGAAATTTATCCTTTACCTCTACGGGTTTACTTACTGTCTCCTGGGGCTTCTCTATAGGTTTTTCTTCCATGGTAGTAGTTTTAACCTCTGTTACCTTTGGCGCCTCTTCGGTTTTAGGTATTTCTGCTACTACCTTTTGAGAAGCAGGCACTACTTTCGCCAATACCTCAGAAGTCCCAATGTATAATTTATTTTGATAATCTTTAACTAACAATTGAGGATAGGATGTTTTTAAGTCTACTACTATTCTTGTAACATAAGGTTTAATAGTAAACTGAGAGACTCTGACATCAAGAATTGGACTTGAATTTACAGAAATACTTTTTGTTGCCGCTTTATTTATTGTGTTATTAACATCAATGACAAGTCTTAAAGGATTTTTAAGCAAAGATACTTTATATTCAGGCACATTATCAGAAAAATTCAAAATAATTAAATTTGGCCTATAATTTTTATCAATATTTACACTTAATAGATTTACTTCGGCTGTTTTAGTGCTCGGTTCAGTAGAGGATATGGCTGAAACGGTGGATGTTGAAGGATTTAATACCAATTTTAAAGTTCCTAACCCTGAATTATAGACATAAGTAGGTATAATACCTACGAAATTTATATTGGCAACGGCATTACTCCCACTTTGAACAAGTTCAATATTAGTAAGAAAAGCCTTATTTATATCTATAGATTTAGAGGGCATCTTAATATTTGTATTAAAAAAAGTAATAACTAATTTATTGTCTTTCTGTTGTATATCAAATTTAGGAGCCGAACTTGCAGGAGAAAAATAAAATCCAATGTTGAAACTTGCACCTACTTCATCTACTTGTACTCCTACTAAGCTAAGATTTCCTGTTTGAGCATATAATAGTGTAAAAAGAAAAACTAAAATAACACAATAAAAAACCAAGTCCTTTCCCTTTTTAAATATCAAATCATTCACCTCCCAATTTTAATGTGGCGTAAGCATTACCCCTCTTTAAAATCACCGAATTATCATTAATTTTAGAAACATAAATGTCACTTCTTAAAAGATCTCCTTCCCTCAATACATATCCTCTCTCTCCCTCTTCAATAATAGCATAACTTCGATCTCTCCCCCTTACAATTCCCGTTAACTTAAAACCACTGTACCATGTTTTAATTGGTTCTGAAGACACCTTAGGAGTCACAGAAATATTAACACTGCTGGAGGCAGCTGGTGAAGATTGAACCAGCGAGGGTTTTTTAGGAGTAAGATCAATAACAGGAATAAATGGATTACTCCTACCGAGCTCTACTGTTGAATAAGTAAATACTACTGCAGTTTGTTGGGTTAATGTCTCAAGCACTTGAGCTAAAGTATAAGTTTCCTGAGTAGTTCTCACTCGCTTAGGAGTTGTCACCACAGTTTCTTCCGATGGTGGTAATATATAATTGGTGATGACGTAATATCCTCCAATAAGACCAACTAAAACAAGAAGAATAACTAAAAACATCATTCTTTGTTTTGGATTATTAAACAAACTTTTTAAATCCATTTTTCTTTCCCACCTATTTAGTTATAAAAGTTGAAAGAATAAAAGAAAATTTCAACTCTTTTGCACTTACATCCACAGGATCTATCTTTAGATCTTTCATAAGAATCAATCTCGGTGCAGTTTTTAATTTTGCCAAGAATAATAGAAACCCACCATAATTTCCCTGAAGATCAAGACTATAAGATCTCTCCTCATAAGTTGATTTTTGCTCTTGTTGAGGTTGTTTTCCCTGTTGTTGAGTTGTAGTTTCCTGTTTAGTCGCAGGAGGTAATGGTTTAAAGCTATTAATAGAGAGCTTAGAATTCTTAGCTATGGATTCAATAAAAGCTAAAAGAGTTGGCAAATCTTCTTTAGTAGGAAGTTTTTGTTGAATTTCGGCAAATCTTTGGAGAGAATCTTTAAATTTCTCCCACTCCTCTAAACTTTTCTTATAACTAAGTTGGTATTTTAAAAGCATTTGTCTGTTAGTTTCAATGCTCTCTGTAAGAGCCACTTTTTCATTCTCTAAAGCCTTGTAGAAAACAAAATAGAAACCAATTGCGATTATAAAGATTATAATACCAATTATAACCCATTTGTTTATACTTATCTTCATTGCTCATCCCTCTTATATTGAGCCACAATTCTAAAATTTATAGAAACCAAAGGTGGTTCTCCTACTTTTTGAGCAAAACCCAAAGAAACATTTTTCACAAGATCACTCTTATCAAGTTGATCCAAAAATATAGCGATCTCTTTATAATTTAGTGCGAAGCCTTCAATATTAATATTATCAGAGGAATCTAAATTAAAGCTCTTAACCCATAAATTTTTAGGAGTTATCCTATTCAAAGTTTCAAAAAGATCAAGCCAAGATATTTCTCTTTTGGATATCTCATCTACAAGCCTCAACTTTTCCTCATACTGGGTCTTTATACTCTGCAACCTTTGAAGCTCATTGATCTTAGATTTAAGATCATTAATTTGAAACTCCAAGGACGTATTTTCATTTCTCAAATTAGCAACCTCTGAAGAAAGATTAAAATAGAGTATAACTTCTCCAAGAAGTAGAATTAAACCTACTACTGTAATTAATATGCCCAGAAAAGGTAATCTTATAGGCTCTTTTTTCTTAACCTCTTTTGGCAGTAAATTGATCCTAAACATGGTTCATAACCTCTCCCAGAAGAATAATCCGATGGGAACAACCCAGGAGTAAATATCACCTAAAAACTCTTTATCCTGCTTTTTTAAATTCAACACTAATAAATCATTTATATTAACCGAAGAACCTGGAGAAACTTCAGTATTAACATTGAGAATTGCCTCTAAAAGATCTATAAAGTCCTTATTTTTAGCATTACTCCCTGTAACTATGGCTTGATCTATGTGTTCTTCAGGAAATTGCATATAGAAGAAATTTACCGCCTCCTGTATCTTTCTAACAAAATCCTCAAGCATAAAAGACTTGGTCAAATCATCTACTTCTTCTTGTGGATTCCATTCCTCCATAACAGTGCTTCTGAAAAATAAAGGCTGATTCTCTTTTGCCACCACAAATTCTGCCACATTATCATGAGTATAGAGGTATATAGTATTTCCCTTAGGAATGTCTTTTCTATTCATAATCACTGTTCTCACCGCTGAAAAAACACTAACATCTACTAAATCAGGATCAAGATTCAGTTTTTTAACCACATCAAGATAAGGACTTAAAACTTCCTTAGGAACCGCCACAAGCATCACTCTACTTTCTTTTATATCTCCTCTCTCTACCAAAGATACAACCTGTATATCATAATTTATATCCTCAGGTGAAAGAGGAACATATCTTTCAAGCTCCCACTTTATTGACTCCCTAAGTTCTTCTTCAGGCATGTAAGGAAAATTAAAGAACCTCACAATTACATTTTGGGCTGGTATGGATATTAAAGTTTTTCCCGATTTTAATTTAAACCTCTTTAAAATACTCTTGAGCACTTCTAAAAGATAATCTGAATTGTTTAATTGACCACCTTGAATAATTTCTGGTGGAAGAGTTTCTACTGCAAAATTTTTAATTACAACCTTCTTATCTTTCCTCTTCCCCCCAAAAATGACCCTTAACGGATTACCAAATTCAATACTTAGAATTGGAACCTCAGAAGAAAATAAACTCATCCCCATTTTTCCTTTCTTTCAACCTCTCCCTGATTGGATTTTATTTTAATACAAACTTAAGAAAAATACAATACTCTATCTTTCTTGCCAAGCAAGAATTTTTAACTTAGTTTTTACAGCTTTTACAATGTTCGTTATACCATGAGTTTTAAATATGTTTTCAATATATTGTTTATTATGTCTTACAGTACTGTTTCCTCCTATACTTACGTCCTCACCTATACTGGTTCCCTCAATTATGGGATCACCATAAATAGATAAATCTTGAACTGCAGTGTCTACTTCAGCTGCATATAAAATGCCTCTTATCTTATTTCCTGTTCCCGTAATCTTAACATTACCTTTTACTATAACCATCCCTTGAAATTCCACATTTCCTGCCATTTTAGCAGAGCCTTCTATATATATTACAAGAGACCAGGTAAGCCACGTTTTTGTAGCTGAATTATACCAGTTGGGATTAGATTTGGCATAACTTACAATATCACCTATGTCTATGTTATTGCCAGACCTATATAATCCTTGAGACTGAGAAATACTTTTAAGATAACTATCATTTAAAACAGGCATAGTTAGAGTACTGTCATTAGCTATAACATCTTTTCCAAGAATTGGAGAATAAGTACCATTAATCAAAGGAGGGTTTATTAAATCCACAGGACCATTGGAATATATAGCAGTATCAAAAGAACCATCAGGGAGTCTTTCACCTTCAATTACTGCAGATTTTCCAGAAAAACTAACAGATTTCCCTGCATAAACCGCAAATTTAAAAGGGTCTAAAGAGATATCTGTATTATTTCCATATACCTCTATACTTCTTACAACCCTTGGATTAGCAATTGAAGGAATATATCCGATACTTACAATCTTATATATGGGAAAACTAACAATAATACCTCCTGAGGACATATTAGAAAGAGAATAGGTTACATTAACAGAATATTCACCTAAGGATATACTATTTAAATTTATATTTTCCTTTTTATTACCTCCATAAGTATATGTTAAAGTATAAGATAAAAGATTACTCTGACCTGATTTTCTTAAAGACAACTCAAGGAAAGCTAAATCAGGATTATTATTGATAAAATATATAGCTTGCTGAAGCCCTGATTGGGCAAGATAGAAAGCTTGATTACTCTCTACTGTTCTTTTAGTTATGGCGTATTCGGAGGGCATAAGTTGTATAATAATCATCCCAAGTAAAAACACAAAAAGGACAATCAGCACAGCAAAAATTAATTGTCCCTTCTCTTTATTTAACATAATAGACACTCCTTACTGGTAAGAAAATATTAAAGGTCAAAGTATAGTCTGGTATATTGTTCTTATCCCCATCAAATTTTAAAACTATTTCAATTAATTCTGCATTTTGGGGAGATACCAATCGTCTTGCTGAATTATAATAATAAAAAATGGGAGTCAAAATTTTAAAATCGCTTTCCGTCAAAGGGTTATTACCTACCCATAAACTCCCCTGTTTTACCTGTCTTCTTAAAATCCCATTAGAATCTACATAATATTTAACTGTAGACAAAGTTGAACTTATAGGGTTTGTTGAAAAGTCATAATAGGTGTAACTAAAAATCAAATTACTTCCATCCGAAGCACTATCAATTAGAGAAGCTTTTTTTACTTCTCTTATCATTCTTTCAGCCACAAGCCTTGCATTTCTCTGATATTGAACTTTTTTATTGATAAACTGATATCCTAAAGAACCAGTAATAAGAAAATTAACTACCAATGCTATTACTATTAGCACTATAGAAATACTTATTAAAAGCTCAACTAAGGTATAACCTTTTCTCATAATTTCGCCTTAAATAACTCAATACTCAAATTTTTATTTTCTTTTCCTTCCCTCCAAGAGTTGATTATTCTAATATATTTTCCCCAGTTAATATTGTCTAATAAAGTATACGTTATAGTATAATTTACATTTCCATAGTTTACAATTTTAGGATAATTAGATGAAAGAAAATTATCCAATGTGGTATATGTTTGGGCTAAAACTATTTCCACTTCCTTTGTTAATATATAATTCGCCATCATTAAATTATCTACCTTAGGTGCATTATAAAAAGTAACAGAATACATTTGAAGTATGCCTATGATACTTATTAAAAGTAATACACCCACTACAAGAGCCTCTAATAAACTAAAGCCCCTTTCAGTCCCAACTTTTTGGCATTTCATTACTTACATATATCCTCCCTGTTGCAGGAGTTACTATAATGTATTTTCTCACACTTTTATATGAAATTGCAATAGTTCCTCCAGAAGAAGGAATGCCTAACTTGTTAAAGTAAACATAATTGTTAGTACCAAAAACTGCCGATGTTAAATCTATATTTTCCTGTGATAAATCAATTTTTTTTATAACTTTATACATGTTTTTAACTCTATCAAAAGTTTTTACTAAAATTAAATCAGAGAATGGGTAAAAACAAACTAAATCAGGATAATCTTCCTCTTTTGTAAAAGCACCATCCCTGACCTCAACAAGACATTGCATTATCTCATAAGACTTTTGTAGCATTTTTCTCTCATCAATTATGGCAAGGCTAAAATTCAAAGTAATAGTTGCAATAATACCCAAAATTACAAAAGTCAGAAGCAACTCAATTAGAGTAAAGCCTCTATTATACATTATACATTTAAAAAAGAGAAAGATATAGGTTAATTAATGTTTTACCAAAGAATAGTGATATTAATGCTCCAATTATTAGGAAGGGACCAAAGGGAATGGCTGTTTTTAAATCTTTACCTTTTATCAATATTATCAGTAGAGAGAATAAACCACCTATAAAATAACTCAGAAATAAAGAAAGAAGGGATAATTTTATTCCAAGAAAACTTCCCAGCATAAAACCGAGTTTTATGTCACCTTGTCCCATACCTTCCTCTTTTAATATCAACAAGGCTATCACATAAATCAGTAAGAGAATTCCACCAAAAATTAAACTTCCTAAAATACCTTGAGCTAACCTTCCTTCAAACAAAGAAATAATTAATCCTACTCCTGTTCCAGGAATAGTAATCACATCAGGTATTAACATATGTTCAAGATCAATGAAAAAAACAGGAAGAAGCATAGAAAACAAAATAAGAAGTTTTAAAGTAGAAAAAGAAAACCCATATAGCCAGAATACTAATGCATAAAAAATAGCAGTAAGAAATTCTACTATGGGATATCTTGACGAAATCTTTGCTCCACAGTACCTACACTTACCTTTAAGGAGAATATAGCTTAATATAGGAATAAGATCTTTTGCAGACAACTTATGTCCACAAAAGGGACAATGAGAAGGAGGAAAAACTATAGACTCTCTTCGAGGAAGCCTATATATCACTACATTAAGAAAACTTCCCACAGCACTTCCAAGAAGGAAAAACCAAAAAGTTAACAATATCTTTATCATTAGTCAAAACCCCCGCTAAATACTTTTTTGCTTCTTATCTCTTCAAGAAGTTTGGTTACCACATAAGCTAGGTCAAACATTCCCAAGTCCTTATTATGCACCCTTACACTTACCTTATTTTCCTCCTTTTCTTTATCCCCCACAATAAATATGTATGGTACTTTTTCAGCTATAGCTTTTCTTAATTTGTAATTCAACTTAGCCTGATCTTTATCAATTTCTGCCCTTATATCATTATTTCTTAGATTACGTAATACATATTCGGCATATTCATTATGTCTCTCAGATATAGGAAGTATCCTTACTTGCTCTGGAGCAAGCCATAAAGGAAATCTTCCGCCATAATGCTCAACAAGAATACCTATAAATCTTTCATAAGACCCAAGTATAGCTCTATGAATCATAACAGGCCTTCTTTTTGTTCCATCAGGGGCATCATATGTGAGATCAAACCTCTCAGGTAAATTAAAATCTACCTGTATAGTAGGTCCTTGCCACATCTTCCCAAGAAGTCCTTTTAATCCTACATCAATCTTTGGACCATAAAAAGCACCTTCTCCTTCGGCAATTCTATATTCAATACCAGTACTTTCTAAAGCATTCTTTAAAGCTTGAGTCGCTTTTTCCCAAATCTCATCTGAGCCTATATACTTTTCAGGTTTCGTAGAGAGGGTTACCACATACTCTTTTAAACCAAAACTATCTAACATATAGAATACAAAATCTAAAACCCCCTTTATTTCATCTTCTAACTGCTCTTGAGTACAAAATATATGAGCATCATCTTGAGTAAAACCTCTAGCTCTTTCAAGACCATAAAGTACTCCTGATCTTTCATACCTATAAACCGTACCCATCTCAAAAAATCTTAATGGTAAATCTCTATAGCTTCTCACCTTGGAATTGTAAATCAAAATATGCCCAGGACAATTCATAGGCTTTACCGCATAATCCTTATCCTCCACCTGTAAGAAAAACATGTTCTCTCGGTAATTATCCCAATGTCCAGATCTTTTCCATAACTCTGCCTGCATTAAATGAGGAGTTATTACTGGAAGATAGCCTCTTTTTAAATGCTCTTTTCTTTCAAACTCCTCAATTATAAGTCTTAACATAGCCCCTTTAGGAGGATAAAATATCAATCCTGGACCTGCCTCTTCAAAAGTGTTAAATATCTCAAGTTCCCTCCCTAATTTTCTGTGATCTCTTCTTTGAGCCTCCTCTCTTTCCTCTAAATATTTTTTTAACTCCTCTTCTGAGGGAAAAGAGGTTCCATATATTCTTTGAAACATAGGATTTTTCTCATCACCTCTCCAATAAGCACCAGAAACACTTAACAGTTTAAAAGCTTTTACCCAACTTGTGGATGGTAAATGAGGTCCTCTACAAAGATCCATAAAACTACCTTGTTTATAAAAGGATATTTTTTCTCCCTCTGGTATCTCTTCAAGAAGTTCTAATTTAAAATCCTCTTTCAAATCCCTTAGAATCTTTATAGCCTCTTCCCTGGTAACTTCAATTCTTTCAATAGGTAAATTGCGATTTATTATCTCCTTCATTTTATTTTCAATCTTTTCAAGATCTTCTTGAGAAAAAGGTTCCTTTCTGTAAAAATCATAGTAAAACCCATCCTCAATTGCAGGACCAATTCCAAGTTTTACCTCAGGAAATAACTCTTTTACAGCATGCGCAAGAATGTGGGCAGATGTATGCCTATATATGTTTCTTCCTTCTTCATTCTCCCAATCAAGGAGTTCTACTAAACTCCCATCTGGAGGATAGACATTTAAATCCGAAAAAACCCCATTAATTTTAGCCCCAAAAACTCTACCTTCAAGTCCCTCCTTTTTGATCACTTCCAAAAGGTTTCCTTCTTTTTCCCATACTTTATCTTTATATTGCATCTTCCAACCCATTTTTTATCTCCTCCCTTAGCTGATATTTTAAAAAAATAAAAAAACTCCCGCCCAGTAAAGGACGGGAGTTCCCGCGGTTCCACCTTAATAAGTCCCCAAAGGGACTTTCTCTTGATCTATAACGGGATCAACCGCCAATGCTTACTCTTCCACTTAGGAATTTCAGCATGGAGCTCCAAGGTGGTGTTCACCTTTTCTCGACTTAGAAAGCCTCTCAGCCTTAGGCTTTCCTCTCTGGAAGTCAAGAAAAAGGCTACTCTCCTCTTCTTTGCCCTTAATTTATGGTGGGCGCGGGTGGGATTGAACCACCGACCCCTACCGCGTCAAGATAGTGCTCTCCCACTGAGCTACGCGCCCATGCCTTAGAGAATTATAATCTTATTTATATTTTTGTGTCAAGAGATAAAGAATCAAGATACTTCTGTAAAATTATTACTGCTGCCTGTTTATTTTTCAAAAGTTTTCGATCTCTTCTTTTTATGTCACCCTCTAAAAGAACTCTTTCAGCCTCCATAGTAGTAAATCTTTCATCCACAAATTTTATAGGCAGATTTACGACAGTTTTTATTCTCTCTGCAACATACTCTATTTTTTTTGTCTTCTCATTTTCATGTCCTCTCAGACTTATAGGATATCCTAAGACTATTTCACTAACATTGTATTCCTCTATCAACTTTTTTAATCTATTTACAAAATCTTCTTCATCTTTAATTTCCCAAACATCTAATCCCTGAGCAATTATCCTTAAAGGATCCGATATAGCAAGCCCTATATATTTTTCTCCCCAATCAATAGCAAGGACTCTCATTTCAAAAGTGTCTCTTTTAAGGCTCTCTTTATGTCCTCTATATCAGTCTTAGGTAAACTAATCTGGGCTAAGGTATCCTTTCCTCCTCCTTTACCATTAAATCTTTCTCCAATTATTTCCACAATCTTTTTAGCAGTTATTCCCTTCAAATTTACTTTTTTGCTCACCATAATTGTTCCTAAAAGCTTATTATCTGAGGGCTTAAAGAAAACCATAATTAGATTATCATTTTTACTCTTTAAGTGATCGCCAAGCTTTTTTATGGCTTCATTCTCCATATCTACATAAGTACAAATAAAGGAAAACTCACCCCAATTTTCAATCTTATTAGCCAAAACTTCCAACTCTTTCTCAATTATTCTTTCTTCAAGATCTTTTATCTTCTTTTCTTTTTCTTTCATTTCATCAATTAACTTTTCCAGTTTCACATAAATCTCATCGGGAGAAGACTTAAGTACGAAAGAGATTTTATTTAGAATTTCTTCTCTTCTCTTTTGAAACTCCCAAGCCTTTAACCCACAGACAGCAAAAATTCTCCTTATCCCACTTCCTATTCCTTCTTCTTTCACTATGTAAAAACTTCCTATTTCTCCAGTACAATCCACATGAGTACCACCACAAAGTTCCATACTTACATTATTAATTTTAATAATTCTCACATTTTTTTGGTATTTTTCCGTAAACAGAGCAATAGCTCCCATCCTTTTTGCTTCTTCTAAATTAGTCCAGAATTTCTCTACCTTATGGTTTGCTAAAATATTTTCATTTACTTTTCTTTCTATTATCTTTAAATCTTCATAGGTTAGGGGAGAATGATGGGTAAAATCAAATCTTAAAAATTCGGGAGACACTAAGGATCCCGACTGCATAACATGGGTACCTAAATATTCCCTTAGTGCTGCATGGAGAAGATGAGTTGCGGTATGATGTCTCATAGTGTGATATCTTTTCTCCTTATCAACTTCTGCCCTAACTATTTGGCCTTCTTCAAACTCTCCTTTTAAAACCTTTCCTCTATGAATAATGAAATCTTCTCCTAATCTTTTGACCTCCAAAACCATTACTTCAACTTCCGAATTATAAACCTTACCTGTATCAGAGACTTGACCTCCTCCTTCGGGATAAAAGGGGGTTTTATCCATTAAAAAGTACACTTCTTCTCCATTGGAAATCTTTTTCCCATGTTTTCCTCCAATGAAGAAGAGTACCTTACTTTCACTTTCCAAAACTTCATATCCAACAAACTCAGATTTAGGGAGAGTTCTCATAAGATAGACCTCATCATCGGAAAGAGAAATAAAACTTTCTTCAAGCTTCGCCTCCATAGAGGCTCTTGCTTTTTCTCTTTGCTCCTCCATATATTTGTTAAAACCGTCTACATCTACGACGAATCCTTCTTCCTCTGCTATCTCTTTTGTTAACTCAATAGGAAAACCATAAGTATCATAAAGTTTAAAAGCAAACTCCCCACCTACCGTTTTACTTGGAGCTTTTCTAAAGTAGTCTTCTAAGAGGGACAGACCTTGCTCTAAGGTCCTTAAAAATTGATCCTCTTCCTTTATGAGTACTTTTTGAATATAATCTTTTTTTTCTATTAAATCAGGATAAGCATCTTTCATTATATCCACCACAATAGGGACTAACTTGTATAAGAAAGGTTTCACTATACCATGTTTATATGCCCTCCTTAATGACCTCCTTATAAGTCTTCTTAAAACATAACCTCTGCCTTCGTTGGTCGGTACTACACCGTCTCCCATTAAAAACGTAATTCCTCTAATGTGATCAGAAATTAATCTTTCCGTAACAGAATCCGAATCCTTTACAATCTTCCTGATTTCCTCAATAATAGGAACAAATAGATCCGTTTCAAAAACATTACTTACCCCTTCCACCACTGTGGTGATTCGCTCAAGCCCCATACCTGTATCAATATTTTTCTGAGGAAGAGGAGAAAGTTTTCCTTCTTCATCCATATAATATGCCATAAATACTAAATTCCATATTTCCATAAATCTATCACAGGGGTCTCCAGGCTTACAATCCTCTTCATCTTTACTTTTAGGTCCAAAATCATAATAAATCTCGGAACAAGGACCACAAGGTCCAGTGGGTCCTGGGGGACCCCAGAAATTATCTTCTTTTCCTAATCTTACAATTCTTTCCTTAGGAATTCCTATCTCTTTATTCCAAATATCATAAGCCTCATCATCTTCTTCGTAAACTGAAATCCATAATTTGGATATAGGAATTCCAAGTTCTTTAGTTAAAAATTCATATGCAAAACCGATTGCCTCCCTCTTAAAATAGTCTCCAAAGGAAAAATTTCCAAGCATCTCCAAAAATGTAAGATGTCTTGGAGTTATACCGACCCTTTCTATATCAGTGGTTCGAAAACATTTTTGAACAGTAGTAATTCTCCTTTTGGGAGGTATGCCCTGACCTAAGAAATATGGTTTAAAAGGTACCATTCCAGCAGTGGTAAAAAGAAGAGTTGGATCATCGGATGGCACTAATGAGGCACTGGGCAAATGTAGATGGTCCTTACTTACAAAATAATCTATAAATTTTTTCCTTATGTCACTACTTCTCATAAGTTATAACCTCTCCTTGCAAGGTTTTATGAAATATCAAAAAGCCCCGCCGTGCCGTGGTGTGTGAGTCCTTGTGCCCCATCCCAAAAGTTGAGGCCTACCCTGCTTGGTTATGTAGCTCTTCAAGAGCCGCAATCCCAAAACAGGAGATCGGCCTCCCGAAATGAGGTGTTGAGCCAGGACCACAGCAAACACCACGCACACGGCAGGGCGCTTTTGATTATGAATATAGCACAAAATAAAAGATTTTTCAAATTTTTATTTTGAATCAGAAGGTAGATTTAAGCTTTGTAAAAGGGTAATAAGCCTCATTTTACTCATAACCAGTATTTGAGGATCTGCTTTATCACCTAGTTCTTCTATTCTTTTATAAATTTTTATAGCTTCTCCAATCTGTTTTTTCTCCTCAAATATGGTAGCTAAAATGTAAAGAGCCTGAGAATTATCTTTATCCATACTTAAGACTTCTTCCAAATCTCTTTCAGCTTTTTCGTAAAATCCTAATTTCTTATATTGAATAGCTCTGTTTATTAGAAAATCTTTTTTAGTCTTATATAACTTCAATGACTTATCAAAAGCTTCCTTTGCTTTTTTAACATCTTTATGCTCAAGAACAATACCCAAGGAAAGCCATAAATCAGGACTATTATTATACTTTTCTATTTTCTCTTCAAGAACTCTCTGAGCCATATCTACTTTGCCTTCAGATAAATACTTATAACTGCTATCCATAGTTTCTATAATCTCTTGAGAGGAAGGCTTAAAATAATTTGACAAAATTACTACCCCTATAAGGATTAAAACTGTCAGTAAAGAATAAATTGTTATCCTTTTAATCTTCCTTTTTCTTTTTTTCTCAACTATATCCCATATATGCCACCACCAATAATCCCTAGGATAGGTATTGCCTTTAGATTTCAGATCAGAATTTTTTAACAACTTGTAGATACTGTCCAAATTCTTTTTCACTTCTCCGTCAATTTCACTAAGTTCCACAAGTTCGGCTTCTATAGATATACCTAACCTTCTAATATCCTCTACTAATTCCTGAATTTCTTGCCTCTTCAAAATAAAGTCTTCAGCATATCTCTTACTTTCAGATTGGGTTGGAACTAAGATTTTACTAATTAATTTTCTTAAATCAGCTACTTTTTCCCTTAAAAGTTCTATAGGAGAATCTTTCATACTTCTCACCTCACAAGTATCACAATAGCAACAGCATATTTATGAGTATGAGATAGACTCACCTTAATCTCTTTAACACCCTTCTGAAGAGCCATCTCTAACGCTTTATTTTTAAGTCTAATCTCCGGCTTTCCATTTAGTCCATAAAGTATCTCTACGTCCTTCCAACGCCACCCCTCATATTTTCCACCAAGAGCCTTAATAAAAGCCTCCTTAGCTGCAAAACGTGCAGCTAAGGAGGCATAAATATCCTTTTTATTGCCCAATTGTTTTAGTTCTTCGTGAGAATATATTCTCTCTTTAAAATTTCTATGTTTCTCGCAAGCATTTTTAATTCTTTCTATCTCTATAATATCAAGTCCAACTTCAAGACTAATATTTTCCATATTTTCTATTCCACTGTCACTGATTTGGCTAAATTTCTTGGTTGATCTATTTCCCTTCCAAGAAGATCAGCTACATAGTAAGCAAAAAGTTGAAGTACCATTACTCCCATATAAGGGTAATAAAAAGGATCAATATTGGGAACAGGAATTAAATCATCTACAAGGTTTTCCAATTTTTTATCCTTTTCATTTCCAATAGCAATTATAGGTGCTCTTCTTGCTTTTGCTTCCTCAAGATTGTTTATCATTTTCGAATAAGCATCATCCTTGTACGCTATACCAAAAACTGGTGTTTCAGGATCTAATAATGCTATCGGTCCATGTTTCATCTCACCCGCTGGAATACCTTCTGCGTGAATATAAGAAATTTCTTTCAATTTTAATGCTCCTTCGAGGGCAAGAGGGAAATTTCTTCCTCTTGCGAGATACAGGAAGTTCTTCTTTTGATAATACTTCTTTGCTGTCTCAAACACTTGATCTTTTATATTAGAAAGGTAATTTTCCAAATATGTAGGTAGCATATTCCACTTATCTAAATCAATTTTTACCTTATAAAGTTTGTTTTTAACATATTCTTTAAGAAGTCCCAGATAAACAAGCTCAGCCATAAAAGTTTTTGTAGCAGCAACTCCAATTTCTATTCCAGCCCTCAGGTTAATAAAGTAATCACTTTCTCTAGCCACTGTACTTTGAGGGTTGTTAACTAAGGACAATACCTTAAAGCCTTTTTCTTTTACTTTCCTTAGTGTAGAGATCACATCTGCTGTTTCTCCTGATTGACTTATAGTTATAAACAAAGTCTCATCAGGAACTCTCAAATTTCGATGATGCATCTGAGAAGCAAGTTCAACTTCTATAAAATATGGCAACTCTTCTTCCCACAAAAATTTAGCATAATATCCAGCATGGTAAGAAGTTCCACAAGCCACAATAAAAACTTTTTTAATCTTTTCCCAAGAAATATCTATACTTTTTATATCTTCTATCTGAAGCTCATCTCTATTCTTATTTACTGTAGAAAGAATTCTTCTTACTACTAACGGTTGCTCAAAAATCTCTTTTAACATAAAGTGAGGATATCCGTTCTTTTCTGCCCTTATTCTATCCTGAGGTATTCTTATGGGCTCTACGCCTATATATTTGCCTACTCCCATATCATATACTTTTATCTCATTAGCAGAAATTTTCGCCATCTGATTGTCTTTTAGATAGTAAAATCTATCGGTATAATCACCTAAAGCAGGAATATCTGAGGCAATAAAGTTTTCCCCTATTCCAAATCCAACTATAAGAGGACTCTGCTTTCTTAGAGCATATAAAATATTGGGATTTCTTTTATCCATGATCAATAAAGCAAAAGCCCCTTCTAATTTTTTAAAAAGCTCTTTTACAGCTTCTTCTAACCCTATCTCTTCTTTATCCACCATCTCCTCTAGAAGATGAGGAATTACTTCTGTATCGGTTTGGCTTTTAAAAACATGTCCCTTATTTATTAGTAGCTCCTTCAACTCCTTATAGTTCTCTATAATCCCGTTGTGAACCACCACAATGTTTCCCTTACAATCAGTATGTGGATGAGCATTTTCCACAGATATTCCTCCATGGGTTGCCCATCTAGTATGACCTATACCTACTTTTGAAAAATCACTGAAATCCAATATCTCTTTTAAATTTTGAACTTTCCCTACTACTTTCTTAATTTCCAAAACACTATCATTCCTTATATAAGCCATCCCTGCTGAATCATAGCCTCTATACTCTAATTTCTCTAATCCTGAAATAATAAAAGGAATACAGTTTTTATTTCCTATATAACCAAAAATACCACACATTTTCTCCTCCTCCTTTTCTCTTTTGGAGAAGGAGATAGTCCCTAATGCTACTTGGAGACCTTTTGTCCTGGTGGTCACCCACCAGTTTTGTGAGTCTCCTTAAGGTAGGTAGCAACTACCTGGAGGCACCCGCCGAAAACCTCGATAAACCTCCACCTCGTCAACTTACTCCCTAAAGGAGTAAGTCCTGGCGCTTAAAAATTTGAAAGAAGATCAATTATTCTACTTTTAATTTCTAAAACTAACTCATTTAGGTATTCCTTAGGGACATCTCCTTCTAAAGTTATCCTAACAACTGGCTCAGTACCCGATTTCCTCACTATATATCTTATATTTTTTCCATTTATCACCTCCTCGGTTATTTCTATAAATCTTTTCTCCATATCTTCTGTAATATTAAGTCCTTTTACAGAGACTTTTTCATGTACTTGAGGAAAGATCTTTATATCTTTAGCTAACTCAGAAAGCTTTACTCCCTTTTCCTTTAATATCTTAAGCAGAAATAAAGAGGTCAACAAACCATCTCCTGTAGACATATAATCAAAAAGAATTATATGACCAGAGGTTTCACCTCCAAGATTTAAACCATATTTTAAAATCTCATCCAGCACATATCTGTCCCCAACTTTAGTCCTAATAAGTTCCACATTTATATTCTTTAAATACTCTTCAAGTCCCAAGTTAGTCATAATTGTTCCTACAATTTTATCTCCCTTAAGAAGCCCTTTTTCTTTAAGATATTTTGCCAAAATACCCAGCATTATATCACCATCTATTATCTCTCCGTTCTCGGAAAAAGCAATTACCCTATCTCCATCCCCATCATAAGTAAAACCTATATGAGCCCCCGAGTTTAAGAAAAGCTTCTTACTAGTTTCAGGATAAACTGCTCCACAATTCTCATTAATGTTTAACCCATTATATTTGGTATTATAAGCCACAACTTCTGCTCCTAACTCTCTAAAAACTTCAGGTGCTATTTCTGAAAGAGAACCAAAAGCACAATCTAACATAACTTTATATCCCTCAAAGTTTCCATTAATTATCTCTCTAAGATAGTTTTTATACTTTTCTTTTATATGAGAAAAATCATAAATTACTCCAATCTCCCGCGGATTAGCTCTATAATAGTTATCCTCCTTTAAAAGGTAATTTTCTATCTCTGCCTCAACATCATCATCAAGTTTAAATCCATCGTTTTTAAATATTTTTATCCCATTATACTCTACCGGATTATGAGAAGCAGAAATCATAACCCCTAATAAAACCTCATCCTGATTTTTAACCAAATAAGACAAAGCAGGAGTCGAAATAACACCAACATCTAACACATTCATTCCACCCGAAGTAAAACCAGCAACAAGAGCAGATTTCAACATGTCTTTAGAATTTCTTGTATCACTCCCAATAATAACTTTTTTTCCCTTAACATTACCAAAATATCCAACTATTGCCCTACTTAGCTTGTAAGCAAGTTCAGGAGTAAGATCTTCATTTACCACTCCCCTTATTCCGTCAGTTCCAAAAAATCTTCTCACCTTATTTCTCTCCTTTCTTTCTCAATTAACACCATAGGATAACTTTCTCTTACTTCCTTTCCTTGCCAAAAACCAACCACTTCGAAATTTTTCTTAATTTCTCCTGTAACAATCAAATTTTCTCCTTCTGCTGGAATTCCTGTAGTACTCAGCACAGTAATTTGAAAGTTTTCAAAAGTTAAAGAATAAGCAGAATATATACTACCCCATATTCCATAAGGGCTTACAGCCTCTCCTTTCAAAGTAACTTCTTTTCCTACATATTTCTCTAAATTCTTCCATTTTTCTCTCCATGGAGAATCTTTTAACCAATCATAGTAACTATAAGCTAAAAATATTAATAATGTCAAAAAGAGGATAAGATAGTTTCTCAATTTTTTGTTTCTTAATACCTCTCTCATTTAAACTCCCCCTGTGTGTACTGGGATAGAAGTACCACAATAGGGACACTTATTAGAATTCTTTAAAAGATTTTTTCTAATAAAATATCCTTCTCTTACAATAAGCTCATTACCACAGTTAGGACAAAAAGTAGTGCTTCCTTCTGTATCCCATATATTTCCTAAGTAAACATAATGTAACCTTTTTCTTGCCTCACTGTAAGCAAATTTTAATATCTCTATGGGAGTTGGAGGAACTGTGAATTTATATGCAGGAAAATATCTTGTAAAATGTAGAGGGATATTAGGGCTTATACTTGCTACATAATCAATTAAAGCTACAATTTCTTCTTTATTGTCATTATAACCAGGGATAATTAAATTGGTTAGTTCTATATGTATTCCCTTCTCATATGCAAACTCTATTATTCTTTTTACGCCTTTGAGGCTTCCCTTGCATAACTTATTATAAAATTCCTCTCTTATTGATTTTAGGTCAATATTCATAGCATCAATATACGGAGCTATTTCCAAAAAAGGTTCTACTTCTATAAAACCATTAGTCACAAAAACATTCTTAAGATTATGTTCCTTAAAATGCTTTGCTACCTCTAAAACAAATTCATACCAAATAAAGGGCTCATTATAAGTGTATGAGATACCAATAGAACCATTTTTTTTGGCTAGTTTCAAAAGCAATTCTTTATCAACGTCTTCAAGAAAAATATCTTCAGGTCCAACTTGAGATATGGTCCAATTTTGACAAAAAGGACACTTAAAATTACAACCTACAGTACCTATGGAAAGAATAGCAGATCCTGGATAAAAATGATAAAGGGGTTTTTTTTCAATAGGGTCTAAGGCAATAGAGCTTGCCTTACCATAAACTAAAGAATACAAAGTTCCTTCAATATTTTCTCTTACACCACAAATTCCCCTTTTTCCTAAGGGAATAATACAATGATGAGGACATAATAAACATTGAACTATCTGATTCTCTAATTTTTGATAATATAAAGCCTCTCTCATTAATCATTCCTTAAATCTATCCACCGAAAATCTATAAACTTTAAAATTTTCAGAAGGAGAAATTCCTGCTTTTGCCAAAGCAATAGAAAGTTGCTCCTCTATAGTGTCCACTCCTTCTAGATCAGGAAGAAGAACTCCTCTTCTCCATCCCTTCTCTACTACTACACCATATTTTTTGGGATCAAGATCTTTAATATCTTTTATTTCTTCTAAAGGTGAAAGAACGTCAACTGAAATTTCTATATCGTCAAGTTCATCTAAATCAAGGGGTGGAAATCTGGGATCTTCAGTAGCTGCACTTATAGCATTTCTTATAATTTCTTCAGCAATATTAGAAGTAGTAGGTATTATAGTACCTATACATCCTCTTAACTCACCTGTTGATTTCCTGTGCAAAGATACAAAAGTTCCTGCTTTTCTCTTTAGATAATCAGGTATATCAGGAGGTGGAGTTATTACTCTCCCCTCCTTTAAATAAGTTTCTATGGCTTTACGAGCAAGCCCCACAATATATTCTCTTAAATCCATAAAAATCCATTATCGCTTTGAATATTGTGGTGCTCTTCTTGCTCTCTTCAAACCATATTTCTTTCTTTCTTTTTCTCTTGGATCTCTCTTCAACAAACCCTCTTTCTTAAGAAGAGCCTTCCAATCTTCCTTTAATGCTACAAGAGCTTTTGAAATCCCATGAGCAAGAGCCTGTGCTTGAGCACTCACTCCTCCACCAATTGCTTGAGCTATCACATCTACCTGATTTAACATCCCTGTCAGTTCTAGAGGTTTCTTCGCTATTTTATGGAAAAATATTCTTCCTCCAAAATATTCCTCTAAAGGCTTATCATTAACAATAATCTTACCCTCTCCAGGAAAACGCAACCATACTTTTACCCTTGAAGTCTTTCTTCCACCAACTTCATGTATCACTTTTACATCTTGAGAAGTAAATTCCAACATTTATCCCTCCCACTATATGTTCAATTCTTTTGGTTTCTGAGCTTGATGAGGATGTTCAGGTCCAGCATAGATCTTCAATTTTTTTAACATTTTTCTACCAAGGGGACCCTTCGGAAGCATCCCTTTAACAGCAAGGTAAATCATCTTTTCAGGGCTTTTAGCTCTCATATCTCTTGCAGTAATAAGTCTATGTCCACCTGGATATCCTGAATGGAAGAAATATATTTTTTGATCCTCTTTCTTTCCAGTCAACACCACATCTTTCGCATTTACAACAATCACAAAATCGCCTGTATCTACATGGGGCGTATAAATTGGTTTATGCTTTCCTCTTAATATTTTTGCTATTTCAGAAGCCAATCTACCAAGCACCTTTCCCTTTGCATCTACTACATACCACTCTCTTTTTATCTCTTCTTTTTTTGCCATAAAAGTTTTCATTTTTCTTTTTCCTCCTTTCCCGTAGCATTTTAATATAATTTTATTTACAATGTCAATAATCTACTCTAAAAAGATAAAGTCCCCAAGGAGGGGCAGGAACTGAAAACCTTTCTTTTCTTTCTTCCTTTAAATAATCTTCTAACTCAATTAAACTTTTTCTTCCTAAAGCTATTTCTACCATGCTACCTACTATAAATCTTACCATTTTTCTCAAAAAAAATGGGGCTGATATAAAATATATTAACAGATCTTTCTTAAAATACCAAAAAGATTCATAGACTTCAATAACCGTTTGATCTTCATCCTCTGTTACACAAAAATTTTTAAAATCGTGAACTCCTTTAAATAGATTTGCAGAAAAAATCAATAATTCTCTATTAATTTCTCTACTTATCCACCAGGAGTAGTCTTTTAAAAACAAATCTCTTTCATCATTATTGTAAACCACATAAATGTACCATCTTCTTTTTGCAGAATATCTAGCATGAAAACTATCATCTACAATTTCAACCTTTTTTATCTTTATATCCTCAGGCAGTAATCTATTTAAAACTTTATGAAGCTTATCACAGGAAAAACCTTTATGTCCCCTGCTCTTAAAATTAACCACCTGACCCAAAGCGTGAACTCCCGTATCGGTTCTTCCTGCACCTATTACCCTTATTTCTTCATCAAATAAGAAACTCAATACTTTTTCTAACTCCCCTTGTATAGTTCGCTTTCCAGGTTGTTTTTGAAATCCATAAAAATCTTTACCAATGTATGAGATCTCA
This sequence comes from Dictyoglomus sp., assembly GCF_049968615.1. Lineage (NCBI taxonomy): Bacteria > Pseudomonadati > Dictyoglomota > Dictyoglomia > Dictyoglomales > Dictyoglomaceae > Dictyoglomus > Dictyoglomus sp. Next base: position 208,942 of record NZ_JBMFQK010000002.1, read on the forward strand.
AGCTTCCAGTTAGTCATTATCAAAAAAATATAAGTAAAAGAGCAGAATAGATTCCTATGAAAAATATAAAAGAAGTCTCCTTCAGCGTCCAATAAGTCCTTCTATACCTTGTTCTTCCCTCTCCCCCTCTATAACACCTTGATTCCATAGCTTCAGCAAGCTCATTTGCTCTTCTAAAAGCATTTACAAAGAGAGGAATTATTACGGGAAGTAAACTCTTAGCCTGATTTACAATATTACCTTTACCAAATTCTGCTCCTCTTGCTTTTTGGGCTTTTATTATTTTATCTGTCTCATCTAAAAGGGTTGGTACAAATCTAATAGCTATAGTCATCATCATAGAAAACTCATGCACAGGAAATTTGAAATACTTTAGAGGCTTCAGAAGATCTTCTAAAGCTTGAGCCAGTTCCAACACTGATGTGGTTAAAGTAAGCAGAGAAGTTATCATAACTATAAATATGAGCCTCAAAGACATAAAAATAGCCATTTTAATTCCTAATTCCGTAATGTGTATAATTCCAAATCTCCAAAAAACCCTTCCTCCTTCTTCCCCAAAAAAGAAATGAATAATAAAAGTAAATAAAACAAGAAAATAAACAGGTTTCAGAGACCTAAGAAAATACTTTAAAGGTAGAGAAGAAAGAAAGATCCCTAACATAATAAGAAGAAAGAAAAACAAATAAGAGAGGTTTAATCTTATTAGAAATATAAATACGATAAGCCAAAAAGATGCTATAATTTTAGCCTTAGCATCCAAACCATGAAGTATGGAATTTGCAGGTATATATTGCCCAATAGGAAAAGTTTTTAACACTTCCATAAACTCTTATATCCCTTATAAGCAAGTATTCTCTCTACAATCTCCTGAACAGTAAAAGCGCCTTCTATAGGATATCCTTTTTCTTGGAGTATTTTTACAAGCCTAACTATCTCAGGCAAGTCCAATTCCGCCTCTTCTAATTTATCATAGGTCATAAATAATCTTTCAGAGGGACCATCAAAAATTATTTCTCCTGCTTTCAAAACTATAACTCTTCTCACCAATCTCATAACCTCATCAAGATCGTGAGATACTATGATAAGAGTCTTTTGTTTTTTATCCACCCATCTATCTATATAGTTCATTATCTGCAATTTACCTCTTGGATCGAGATTTGCTGTAGGCTCATCCAAAATGAGAACTTCAGGATCCATGGCCAATATACTTGCAATAGCTAACCTTCTTTTCTCTCCCCCAGAGAGATGAAAGGGAGATCTATCTTTGATTTCTTCATAAGATAAACCTACTGAGATAAGAGCAGACTTCACACAATCCTCAATTTTTTCTTCAGAAATACCAACATTTTTAGGTCCAAAAGCTACTTCTTCAAATACTGTTTCAGCAAAAAATTGATATTCGGGATATTGAAATACTACTCCCACGATTTTACATAGCTCTTTTGAATTCCATTTTCTGATCTCCTTATCTTTTACATACACTTCTCCCGATGTTGGATAAATAAGACCTCCTATAAGTTGAATTAAAGTAGACTTTCCCGAACCCGTCTTCCCAAGAATTCCTATTCTTTCTCCATGTTCAACATTTAAAGAAACATTAAGAAGAGCTTCTTTCTCTAAAGGAGTATCCTTTAAGTATGTGTAAGATACACTCTTCAAACTAATTAAAGCCATAGAGATAATTCCTCGGGAGTTAAGATAGGATGTGGTATATTAAAGCCTCTCTCTAAAAGACACTTTGATATTCTTGTAGTTATAGGCAAATTCAATCCCCATTCATTTAATTTTTCATCTTTAGAAAATATCTCCCTTGGAGTTCCTAAATCTACAATCTCCCCATTAAAAAAGACCACAATCTTTTCTGCCCAAATTACCTCCTCCATATGATGGGTTATCAAAATTATGGTTTTCTTTTCCTCTTCGTAAAGCCTTCTTATTATATTTATTATCTCTTTTCTACCCTTAGGATCAAGCATCGTAGTGGGTTCGTCAAGAACAATGTACTTAGGCATCATAGCTAAAATTCCTGCTATAGCAACCCGTTGTTTTTGTCCTCCCGAAAGTAAGTAAGGTGGATACTTTCTATATTCTTCCATTCCTACCGCTTTTAAAGCAAAATTAATCCTTTCTTCAATCTCTTCTGGGGGAAGTCCTAAATTCTCACAACCAAAAGCTATATCTTCTTCCACAGTCATTCCTATTATCTGATTATCTGGATTTTGAAAAACTAAACCTACGTTTTTTCTTATTTCCCATATTCTTTTCTCATCCTTTGTATTCATTCCATCTACTATTACATCACCAGAAGTTGGAGTATAAAGTCCATTAAGAAGCCTTGCGAAGGTAGACTTGCCTGAACCATTAGCTCCTACAATACAAAAAAAAGAAGGAGAAGGTATCTCTAAATTAATATTCTTAAGAGCTACCTTCTCCTGTGAGGTGCCGGGTTGATAAATATAAGATAAATTTTCAACTTTTATCATTATACGAATTCAATAACTGCCTGCTCTGCTGCGTCTCCTCTTCTCATACCCAGTTTTAATATTCTGATATAACCACCATTTCTATCCTTATATTTAGGAGCAATCTCTACAAAAACTTTCCTAACTAACTCCCTATCTTGAAGCCATGCATATACTAATCTTCTATGATGAACAGAATCTTCTTTAGCAATAGTAAGAAGCTTTTCTGCAATTCTCGTGACTTCTTTTGCTCTCGGTAAAGTGGTCACTATCTTTCCATGTTTAAATAATGATATCAAAAGAGCTTTAAATAAAGCTTTTCTTTGGGGAGTTGGTTTACTTAATTTTCTATATGCTTTACGGTGTCTCATTCTAAGCCCTCTCCTTTCTCCGTATCAGGATTTCCACCATCTCTCAAACTCAGTCCCTTTTCTCTTAATTTCTCTTCCAATTCCTGAAGGGATTTTTGCCCAAAATTTTTGATTTTCATTAAATCCTCTCTACTTTTTGATAAAAGATCCTCAATAGTGTGTATACCTGCATGCCTCAAAGAATTATAAGCTCTTGTAGAAAGTCCCAAATCTTCAAGGGTTAATCCTTTCTTTTCCTCTTCTAAGGATGTAATCTCTTGTCCTACTTCCTCATGAGGAAGTTGAAACTCCCTTTCACTTAAAAGTTTAAAATACTCCATTAATATTCTTGAAGCTTCTCTAAAAGCCTCTTCAGGGGTTACAGACTTATTAGTCCATATCTCTATTATTAATCTATCCAAGTCTGTTCTTCGACCAACCCTTGTTTTCTCTACAGTATAACTTACCTTTTTTACAGGAGAAAATATGGAATCTAATACTAATACTCCAATGGGATAACTTTGATCTTTATTCTCCTCTGCACTGACATATCCTTTACCTTTTCTTACCTCTACTTCCATATGAAATGGAATATCATCCACCAAAGTTGCAATTACAAGATCTGGATTAAGTATTTTAACATTTGCTGGAACTATAAAGTCACCTGCTGTTACTACTTTAGGCCCTCTCACATCAAGTTCCAAAATATGAGAATTGTTATCTTCTATTTTAACTACAAGCTTTTTTAGATTCATTAAAATTTCTAAAATCTCTTCTTTTAAGCCTGGTAATACCTCAAGCTCATGTCTTACTCCCTCAATCTTAACCGAAACCACAGCTGCTCCTTCAATAGAAGAAAGTAGTATTCTCCTTAGAGAGTTTCCTATGGTCCACCCATATCCTCTCTCTAAGGGCTCTATTACAAAACGCCCATATTCATCTGATCTCTTTTCAATAATAACCCTTACATTTTCCTCTAACAAATTATCTACCTCCTTACCCTGCCCAAAGGCCACCAAAAATTATCTGGAGTAGAACTCTACAATAAGCTGTTCTTGGACAGGAGTATCTATTTCTTCTCTCTTTGGTAATCTCAAAACTTTTCCTCTAAGGTTTTCCCTATCCAATTCTAACCAGGCTGGAACACTCTTATTTCCAAAAACTGATATGGCTTCTTGTACAGGAATTAAATCTTTATCAAGGAGCTCTACCACATCTCCTGGCTTTAAATTATAAGAGGGTATGTTAACTCTTTTACCATTCACAGCAATTTTACCATGAGACACAATCTGCCTTGCTTGAGCTCGAGATAAAGCCCAACCCAGCCTGTACACTACATTATCAAGTCTTGTTTCCAAAAGTTGCAATAACCTTTCTCCCGTAACACCTCTACCTTTAGAGGCTATCTCAAAGTATCGCCTAAATTGTCTTTCTAATACTCCGTATATTCTTTTTGCTCTTTGTTTTTCTCTTAACCTTAATCCGTACTCAGTTAATTTTCTTTGAGCTCTACCATGTTGACCAGGTGAAAATGGTCTTCTTTCAAAGGGACACTTTTCGGAAAAACATTTTGTCCCTTTTAAAAATAACTTCATACCTTCTCTTCTACATAAACGACAATCTGGTCCTGTATATCTTGCCATCGTCTCTCCTCCTTTTCAAACTACACTCTTCTTCTACGTGGTGGGCGACACCCATTATGAGGAATAGGTGTAACATCTTTAATAAGAGAAATCTCCAATCCAGCAGCTTGTAAAGCTCTAATAGCTGTTTCTCTTCCAGGTCCCGGCCCTTTTACTAAAACATCAACTTTCTTCATTCCATACTCTGAAATAGCTTTTTTCGCTGCCATTTCCGCAGCAAGTTGAGCAGCAAAAGGAGTACCCTTCTTTGTACCTTTAAAACCTGCTGTCCCACCACTTCCCCATGTTAACACATTTCCCTCAGGATCAGTAATGGTTACTATAGTATTATTGAAAGTAGAATTGATATGTGCAACTCCAACAGGAACTATTCTTTTTTCCTTCTTAGGACCTCTTGTTCTCTTCTTTTTAGCCATTTATCCTATTTCCCTCCTAAACCTTAATTTTTATTTTTCCTTTCTCTTAGCCCCCACAGTCTTCCTTGGGCCCTTCCTAGTACGGGCATTACAACGAGTTCTCTGTCCCCTAACTGGAAGTCCTCTCTTATGCCTTATACCTCTATAACAACCTATTTCAATAAGCCTTCTAATATTTGCTGCCACTTCTTGCCTTAGATCTCCTTCCACTTTATAGTTATTCTCAATTTCTTCCCTCAATTTACTTATTTCTTCTTCAGTAAGATCCTTAACTCTCTTGTTTGGATCCACCCCAGTAGCTTGAAGAATCTTCTTACTTGTGGTACGTCCAATACCGTATATGTATGTTAAAGCAATCTCCACTTTTTTATTACTTGGTAAGTCTACTCCTGCAATACGTGCCATTTACTAAACACCTCCTATCCTTGTTTCTGCTTATGTCTTGGATTCTCACATATTACAAAGACTCTACCGCCTCTTCTTACTATTTTACATTTTTCACATATCTTTTTTACTGAGGATCTAACCTTCATCCTTATTACCCTCCTTATTAGTATATCTGTATATGATTCTGCCCTTAGAAAGGTCATATATGGATAATTCTACTTTTACTCTATCACCAGGCATTACCCTTATAAAATTCATTCTCATCTTACCAGATATATAAGCCAAAATCTCTAAACCATTATCTAATTGTACTTTAAAAGTTGCATTTGGCAAGGCCTCTTTTACCGTACCAGTCACCTCAATTACCTCTCTATCCTTTTTATCCATATGGCCCTCCAATCTTCTACTCCATTGTTAATACAAGAGGTCCACTTGGAGTTATTGCTACAGTATGCTCAAAATGAGCTGCCAATCCACCATCTTTAGTAACTGCAGTCCATCCGTTTTCAAGGATTTTTACCTCATAACTTCCTGTCACTACCATAGGCTCAATAGCAATAACAAGTCCCTCTTTTAATATAGGCCCCATTCCAGGAGGACCATAGTTTAATACATTAGGAGGCTCATGTAAACTTCTACCTATACCATGTCCAACAAAATCTCTAATCACATTAAACCCGTTCTTCTCTACATACTCCTGAATTGCCCAGGAAATATCAGAAAGCCTATTACCTACTTGTGCCTTTGTAATACCTCTCCATAGTGCTTCTTCCGTAACTTGAATCAATCTCAATCCTAAAGGAGATACTTCGCCTATAGGATAAGTCTTAGCTGCGTCTAAAAAAAACCCCTCATATTCTATACCTATGTCTATGCTAACAATGTCTCCCGATTTTATATATTTATTTTTACTTGGTATGCCATGAACTACCTCTTCATTTATAGAAACACAAATAACTTCAGGATAACCTCTATATCCTTTAAAGGCAGGTTTAACATCATAATTCTTCATCAGTTTTTCTGCAATCCTTGCTAAGTCATATGTAGTCATTCCTTCTTTTAATTCCTTTTCCATATCTTTTAATATTTTTGCTAATATCTTTCCTCCTGCTTTCATTATTTCAATATCTTCCTTATTCTTAAGCAAAATATTCATTCGTTAATCACCTTTAGAATTTCTTTTAGTACTTCTTCTCTCTCTTTTTCGGCATTAATAGTATACATAATATCCTTATTCTTGTAATAATCAATTAAGGGTTGCGTTTCTTTATAATAAGTTTCTAATCTTTGTTTTATAACTTCGGGTTTATCATCGCTTCGTTGATATAATTCTCCCCCACATATATCACAAATACCATCTTTCTTAGGAGGCATGGATATTAAATTGTATATTGCTCCACAATTTTTACAGACTCTTCTTGCAGAAAGCCTTCTAATTACTAACTCATCAGGAGCATCAAGATAAATTACTTTTATGTCTGCATTTTTCTCCTTTAAATACTTTTCTAACATCTCTGCCTGCAGAATCGTTCTTGGAAATCCATCTAAAATAAAACCATTTTTACAATCCTCTTTATCTATTCTATCTTTTACTACTTCCCAAACCACCTCATCAGGAACTAACTTTCCAGCATCTAAATAGCTTTTTACTTTAATTCCCAAATCAGTTTGATTTTTAACATGTTCTCTAAAAATATCACCTGTAGAGATATGAGGAATGTTCAAAATCTGACTTACTTCTTTAGCATGAGTACCTTTACCCGCACCTGGAGGTCCTAAGAAAATTATTGCTTTCATCATCTTAAAAACCCCTCATAACTTTTCATTATCATTTGAGCTTCTAAGGTTTTTATAGTCTCAAGGATTACTCCGACCATAATCAATATACTTGTTCCACCAAGCTGAAACTCCGTTACTCCAGTTAGCCTTTCAATAAAAGTAGGAAGCAATGCAATAATACCAAGAAAGACACCACCAAAAAAGTTTAAACGATTTAAAGTCTTTGCAAGATATTCTTCAGTAGGCTTTCCGGGCCTAACTCCAGGAATAAATCCTCCATACTTTTTAAAATTCTCTGCAAGATCTGCAGGGTCAAAAACTATAGAGGAATAAAAATAAGTAAACCCCAAAACTAACAGAAAATATATTATGGGATATAAAACAGAATTAGGAGAAAAGATACCAAGAATTGCTTTCAGCCAACTAACCTTAGCTACAGGGATAAAAGTTTGAGGTACCATTAAGATGGTTATTGCAAAGATTATTGGTATAACTCCAGCTTGATTCAGCTTTAAAGGAAGATAAGTGCTCTGCCCTCCATAAACTCTTCTCCCTACTATTCTACGAGAATACTGAACTGGAATTCTCCTCTCTGCGCTTTCCTCCCAGACAACTCCAATTATTATAAGGATTAATAAAGCAAAGAATGCTATTACGTTAAGTATTCCAATTTCACCCCTACTGAGCAGCGCAAAGGTCCTAGCAAGATCTGTAGGAAAACGGGCAACTATGGATGTCAATATTAAAAGTGAAACTCCATTTCCTATACCATATTGGGATATTTGCTCTCCAAGCCACATAATAAAAGTACTTCCAGCAGTAAGAGTTATTACGCTACTTATGACGTAAAGTGGGCTCAAGCTAGGGATTACTTTGAAATTATGCATAAATATAGTTAAGCCAAAAGCTTCTATAGCAGCAAGAAGAACTGATAAATTTCTTGCATATCTTGTTAATTTCTTTCTCCCATCTTCTTCCTTTTTTAATTCAGCTAAGGAGGGAAACACCGCAGTTAAAAGCTCCATCATAATGGAAGCATTAATAAATGGAATAATTCCCATGGAAAAAATTGAAAAACGAGAAAGGGCTCCCCCTGTAAATAGATCCAAAAAGCCCAAAGCTCCTTGGCTCCTAAAGAGGTTAGCCAATGCTACTCTATCTACTCCTGGAACCGGAATATGAGCTCCCAATCGATAAACGGCAAAAATAAAAAGAGTAAATAATATTTTTTTTCTTAAATCAGGTATTCTAAAAGCTCTAACCAAAGTATCAAACACTATTCAATCACCTCAGCTTTTCCGCCCACACTTTCAATCTTCTCACGGGCTTTTTCAGAAAAAGCATGTGCTTTTACAACAAGAGGTTTTGTCAATTCACCATCTCCAAGAATTTTTACCCCAAATCCTATTTCTTTTATAATTTTTCTTTCTAAAAGAATATTAGGATCAACTACTTCATTTGCCTCAAATTTTTTCTCTAAAGTAGACAATTTCACTACAGTATATTTTCTTCTGGGAGCTCTTGGGATACCTTCCATCTTTGGAAGACGTCTTGTAAGAGGAGTTTGGCCACCCTCAAAACCAGGTCTTACACCATCTCCTGTTCTCGCATTTTGTCCACTCATTCCTCTTCCAGCATACTTTCCAGAGGCTGCATAACCACAGCCAACTCTCTTAGGCTTCTTTCTGGAACCTAATTTAGGTTTTAATTCAAACAGTTTCAATTTTCTCCCTCCTCATTTCCCTTACTCTCAGTCTTTAAGCCGATTATTTCATTAATTCTCTTATCTCTCATCTCAGCTACTTCAGGGAGAGATCTCAACTTTTTAAGAGCCTCAAAAGTTGCCTGAGCAAGATTTACAGCAGTAGTAGAACCGAGAGCCTTTGCTAAAACATTTTTGATTCCAGCAAGTTCTAATACAGCCCTTGCTGCTCCTCCTGCTATCACACCTGTACCAGGAGCTGCAGGCTTAAGTAGTATTTTAGAAGCACCTAATTTGCCTACAACCTCATGAGGAATAGTACCCTTACTTATAGAAACCTTAACAGCATTCTTTTTTGCTTTTCTTATAGCTTTTCTAATAGCATCAGGAACCTCCGCAGCTTTTGCTATTCCAACCCCAACTGTTCCTTGTTCGTCTCCTACCACTACTAGAGCCCTAAATCTTAAGTTCTTACCTCCAGCAACTACTTTTGCTACCCTTCTTATCTCAATAACCCTTTCTTTTAATACCGGTTCTAACTCTTTCAAGGTTTTCCCTCCTTTTTTAGAATTCAAGTCCTGCAGCCCTTGCACTATCGGCAAGAGCTTTTACCTTCCCATGATATAAAAATCCACCTCTATCAAATACAACCCTTTTAATGCCTTTTTCTAAAGCTCTCTTAGCTATAACCTCACCTACCAATTTTGCTGCTTCTATATTTTTAGTAGATTTCAACTGACTCCTCAATTCCTTTTCTAAAGACGAAGCTGCAACTAAAGTATGCCCTTTTGTATCATCAATAATCTGAGCATATATATATCTTAAACTTTTATAAACTGCTAACCTGGGCCTTTCTGGAGTACCTGTTATTTTTTTTCTGATTCTTAAATGTCTTATTCTTCTAAGCTCTTTCCTAGATCTTTTTATAATCATACCCTGTCAAACCTCCTATTTTTTACCTGCTTTACCAGCTTTTTGCCTTATCTTCTCGCCTTCATATCTTATTCCTTTGCCTTTATAAGGTTCTGCAGGCCTTACACTCCTAACAATAGCTGCAAACTGTCCTACAAGTTCCTTGTCAATTCCCTTAACACTAATTTTAGTATTATCTTGAACCGACACTGTTAACCCTGTAGGAATTTCTAACTCTACAGGATGAGAAAAACCTACTTCCAAAACAAGTTTATTACCTTGAACTCTTGCCCTATACCCTGTTCCTTGTAATTCCAATCTTTTTTCAAATCCTTGAGTCACACCTAATACCATGTTATTAATTAATGCTCTTGTTAGACCATGCAAAGCTTTCACAAATTTCTCATCGTTAGGCCTTTCTACAACTATTTGGTTATCAACTTTTTTAATAGTCAGTAAAGGACTAAAAGTTTTTTCAATCTGTCCTAAGGGTCCCTTTACTGACACACAATTTCCGTCTTTTATTTCAACTTGTACATTTTGTGGTATCGGAACTGGCTTTCTTCCTATCCTAGACATAATTTATTCCTCCTTCTACCATACCATACAAATAAGTTCTCCGCCAATACCTAAAAGCCTTGCCTCTTTATCCGTCATTATACCTTTAGAGGTAGATAAAATAGCAATTCCAAGTCCACCTAACACCCTTGGAATTTCTTCTTTATTCACATAATATCTTCTTCCCGGTTTACTTACTCTTTTAACATCTTGAATTACAGGAGTTTTACCTTTATATTTTAGATAAACTCTTATGTATTTTTGAGGTATTTCTCCAATAACCTCATATTTAGCAATATACCCTTCTCTTAAAAGAATTTCTATGATCTTTTCCTTCATTTTAGAGTAAGGAACATCTACAGTAGGATGCCTTCGCATATTAGCATTCTTTATTCTAACCAGCATATCAGCAATAGGATCTGTTACAGTCATAGCAACCCTCCTTACCAACTTGCTTTCCTTACACCTGGTATTTCACCTTTTAGAGCCAACTCCCTAAAACATAAACGGCACAACCCAAATTTTCTAATATAACCTCTTGGTCTTCCACAAATTCTACATCTATTATACTCTCTTACTTTATATTTCTTAGGCTTGAGCCACTTTACTATTTGAGATTTCTTTGCCACAATAACCTCCCTCGCTTTTCATTATTTTATTTTTTAAAGGGCATTCCTAAAAGAGCTAAAAGCTCCTTAGCTTCTTCGTCAGTTTTAGCAGTAGTAACTATAGTAATATCCATACCTCTAATCCTATCAATCTTATCATATTCAATCTCTGGAAAAACCAACTGTTCTTTTAAACCTAAAGAATAGTTTCCTCTCCCATCAAAGGAATTAGGAGAAACTCCAGAGAAATCCCTTACCCTGGGAAGAGCAAGATTTATTAACTTATATAAAAAGGCGTACATTCTTTCTCCTCTTAAAGTAACTTTTAATCCAATAGGCATTCCCTTTCTTAAATGGAAATTAGCGATAGATTTACGTGCTTTTCTTACAATAGGTTTCTGCCCTGTAATTATTGCTAAATCTCTTGCCGCAGCCTCTATTGCTCCAGGATTTTGGACAGCCTCGCTCACGCCAATATTAACTACAATTTTCTCTATCTTAGGTACAGCCATTGGATTTTTATATCCAAACTTCCTCATCATTGCAGGGACTACTTCTTTAATATATTTCTCTCTTAAAACCTCCATACTAATCTTCCTCCTTCAATTAGACCCGATCAATGATTTCCTTACATTTAGAACAGACCCTTACTTTTCTTCCATCTTCAAGAAAAGTGTGTTTAACTCTTGTAGGTTGATTACAATGTGGACATATTAACATTACTTTACATCTATATAGAGGAGCTGGTTTTTCTATAATTCCACCTTGTCTCATTTTTGCTGTAGGTCTTGTATGTTTTTTAACAATGTTCACTCCTTCTACTACAACCTTCTCTTCTGAAGGAAGAACAGAAATAACCCTTCCTCTTTTCCCTTTATCTTTACCAGAAATAACTAATACTAGATCTCCCTTTTTGATATCCATATTACTTCACCTCTATATAACTTCTGTTGCTAAAGAAATAATCTTCATAAAGTTCTTGTCTCTGAGCTCCCTTGCAACAGGACCAAAGACTCTTGTCCCTCTTGGATTTCCTTCTTTATCTATAATCACTGCAGCATTATCATCAAATCTCACACAAGAACCATCCTTCCTCTTAATAGTTCTCTTCGTTCTTATAACCACAGCATAAACCACATCACCTTTTTTTATGTTAGAACGTGGAACTGCTTCCTTAACACTAGCAACAATAATATCCCCTACTTGGGCAACTTTCTTTTTCCCAAGTATTCTAAAACACATTATTTCTTTTGCACCAGTATTATCTGCAACAACTAACCTAGTTTGAGGCATTATCATTTATATCACCTACCCCAACTGTAGTTTCATTATTTTCCAAGTTTTCTTCTTCAGAAATAGTTGGAGCTATTTCTCCCCTCTTTATGATTCTGACTAATCTCCACCTCTTCTCCTTAGAGAGAGGTCTTGTCTCTCTGATAAGAACAATATCTCCTTCTCTAGCTTCTTGATGTTCATCATGAGCCTTATATTTTTTTCTTCTCGTTACAGTCTTTTTATATAAAGGATGAGTATAGGTTTGCTCTACCAAAACCACAATAGTTTTTTGCATTTTTGCACTTACTACTTTTCCTATCATCTCTTTCCTATTACTTCTCATGAACATCTCTCCTTAAATTTAAGATTTTTTTAACTCTCTCTCACGAAGAATAGTAAGGATACGAGCAATATCCTTTCTAACTGCTTTTATTCTATGGGGATTAGTAAGTCCTCCTGTTGTCTGCTGAAGCCTCAAATTAAAAAGCTCCGCTCTTAAATTTTTAAGTTCTTCCAGAAGTTCTGAATCAGTTTTTTCTCTTAGCTCAGAAGTTCTTCTTGCCATATCACTCACCACCTATTTCTCTTGTTACAAGCCTAGTTTTAATAGGAAGTTTACTACCAGCAATTCTAATGGCTTCCATAGCAACCTCTTTAGATACTCCTCCAATCTCAAATAGTATGGTTCCTGGTTTTACCACTGCTACCCATCCTTTTACATCTCCTTTTCCTCCGCCCATTCTACTTTCAGCTGGTCTTGCAGTTACCGATTTATCAGGAAAAATCCTAATCCAAACTCTACCATTTTTCCCTGCATGTCTTGTTAAAGTTCTTCTTACAGCCTCTATTTGTTCACTGGTAATCCAAGCAGGAGCCAAAGCTTGAATACCATAATCCCCAAAAACCACACGATTTCCCCGTGAGGCTTTTCCTTTCATTCTCCCACGATGTTGCTTTCTATATTTTACTCTTTTAGGCATCAACATCGTAGTTCACCTCATCTTTCTCGTAAAGATCTTCATCCTCTATCTTCTTTGGTACAGCCTTTTCAGGAAGCTCTTGAATAGGTTCTTTATGTAACTCTGGAACATCGCCTTTATATATCCAAACTTTAACCCCTATTACACCCGATATAGTAAAGGCTTCTGCAAAACCATAATCAATATCCGCAGTCAAGGTTTGTAAAGGTATTCTCCCTTCCCTAAACCATTCAGAGCGTGCAATTTCAGCACCATTCAATCTACCGCTGCACATAACCTTTACGCCTTTGGCTCCAGCTCTTAATGCCCTATTTATTGCCTGTTTCATAGCCCTCTTATAATTAATTCTCTTTTCAATTTGAGTAGCGATATTTTCCGCAACAAGTTGAGCATCTAACTCTGGATTCTTGACCTCTTGAACATTAACAAATACACTCTTGTTTGTTAATTTAACCAAATTCTTTCTTATATTTTCTATCTCGCTTCCTCCACGTCCGATCAACATTCCAGGTCTTGCAGTATGTATAGTAATATCCACTCTATTAGCTGCTTTTCTTTCAATTTCTATCAATGAAATTCCAGCTTGGTAGTAGTTTTTCTTAATGTAATTCCTTATAGCCCAGTCCTCATGTAGTAGGGAGGAATAATCAGACCTTTCAGCATACCAGTGACTTTTCCAATCCTTAGTTATACCCAACCTAAATCCATAAGGATGTGTTTTCTGGCCCATTTTATTCTTCCTCCTTCTCCTTTACATAAATGACTATATGGCTATTTCTAATTTGTATAATATCAGCTCTTCCTCTTGCCCTAGGATTTAATCTTTTCCACCTAGGACCCTCATTTACAAAGGCTTTAGATATATAGAGTCTATCAGCTCTTAAACCATAATTATGTTCTGCATTAGCCTTTGCAGATCTAAGACATTTCAATATTAAACGAGCAGATTTATGAGGAAGATTTTCTAATATTGCTTCTGCTTCTTCTACCATTTTCCCTCTTACAAGATCAATAACTCTCCTTGCTTTATAGGGAGAGACTCTTAAATATTTACTTTCTGCTTTTACTTCAATCATAAAAATCTAACCTCCCTATTTAATAGCCGTAATACGAGCTGTTGGTATTCTGTGTCCTGTAAATGTCCTGGTTGGTGCAAATTCACCGAGCCTATGTCCTATCATATTCTCTGTAATATAAACAGGTATATGCTTTCTACCATTATATACAGCAATAGTATGTCCTACCATTTCTGGTACTATAACTGATCTTCTTGACCAGGTTTTAATTATCTTCTTTTCTCCTTTTTCATTTAGCTCTCTAATCTTTTTAAGTAGCTTAGGATCTACATAAGGACCTTTCTTAAGTGAACGACCCATGTGCTCCTCCCCTTTTACTTCTCTTTTTTATCATTTGCTCTTTGAATTATAAATCTGTCTGAGGGTTTTCTCTTCTTTCTTGTCTTATATCCAAGGGTAGGTTTGCCCCATGGAGTTAGAGGACTTGGATGCCCTATAGGAGCCTTACCCTCACCGCCACCGTGAGGATGATCCACAGCATTCATTGCAGAACCTCTAACATGAGGTCTCCTACCCAACCATCTACTCCTTCCTGCTTTTCCTAAGGAAACATTTTGGTGATCCACGTTACTCACTTGACCAATAGTAGCTCTACAATTTAAGTCAAATAACCTTATTTCACCCGAAGGAAGCCTCACATAAGCCCACTTGCCTTCCTTACCGAGAATCTGAGCTGCTGTTCCCGCAGCCCTTACCAATTGCCCACCCCTTCCAGGATAAAGCTCTAAATTATGGATTAGCGTACCATCAGGTATATTCTTTAAGGGCAAATTATTCCCAACTTTAATATCCACATTTTCTCCAGACATGACAATATCTCCAACCTTTAACCCCTCTGGAGCAATAATATATCTCTTCTCGCCATCAGCATAATGTAGTAAAGCGATTCTTGCAGTACGATTAGGATCATACTCTATACTTGCAACTTTAGCAGGAATATTATCTTTATCTCTTCTAAAATCAATAATTCTATAAAGTCTTTTATGCCCACCACCTCTAAATCTAGTGGTTACATGTCCAAAATTATTCCTACCACCACTTTTCTTAAGTGGCCTTAATAACGATTTCTCTGGTTCTTCTTTTGTTATTTCAGAGAAATCAGGCAATATTAAATGTCTTAATCCGGGCGTAATTGGTTTAAACTTTTTAAGACCCATATCTTTCTACCTCCTATACTCCACTGATAAGCTCTATTTTATGACCCGGCTCCAAGGTAACTATAGCTTTCTTTTTAGTAGAAGTGAATCCTTGAGAGATTCCTAATCTTCTCTTTTTAGGTTTTTCATTAATAACTGCTACACTTTTTACCTTTACTTTAAATATTTCTTCTACAGCTTTTCCTATTTCTATTTTATTTGCATTTCTATCAACCTCAAACACATATTTGTTTTGTTTGGCAAGATTAAGGCTCTTTTCTGTTAATATAGGTTTTAAAATTATAGTATAAGGATCTCTCATTTCAAAAATGCCTCCTCTAAGACTGGTATCGCATCAACAGTAAGTATAAGATAATCATATTTTAGCAAATCATATACATTTAAAACTGACGCTATCATTGTCTTAACTCTTTCAAGATTCATTGCCGCTTTTTTTAAGTTCTCATCCTTAGTTGGAACGCCTATAAGTACCTTTGAATCAGCTAAACCAAAATTATTTAAAATATTCACTAACTCCTTAGTTTTAGGTTGAGGTAATTCAATTTTATCCAAAATAATTAAATTATTCTCTTTAAGTTTAGTAGATAAAGCAGATCTTATAGCAAGTCTTCTCATCTTTTTAGGAATCTTATAAGAATAATCCCTTGGCTTTGGACCAAAAGGTCTTCCACCACCAACCCAATGAGTAGCTTTTCTATCTCCTTGTCTTGCATGCCCTGTACCTTTTTGAGGCCAAACTTTTCTACCACTTCTATTTACCTCACCTCTTCTTTTAGTAGAATGAGTCCCTTGTCTTCCATTAGCAAGATGCATAACAACACAGGTATAAAAAAGATCAGGCCTTCTTTCCACGCCAAAAAGTTCTTCCTTTAATTCTATCTCTCCAACTTTCTCTGCTTTTTGGTTATATACAGGTACTTGTATCATATCCTTATCCCCTTCCTAGGCATTTAATTTCTTAACAGCCTTTCTAATAATCAACAAATTCCCAGTAGGACCAGGAACAGCACCTTTTACTAGGATGAGATCCTTTTCTTTATCTACCTTGACAATTTTTAAATTTTGAACGGTTATGGTCTCATTACCCCACCTACCAGCCATCTTTTGACCCTTCATCACATGTTGGACACCACCAGCACCAATTGAAGCTCTTCTTCTATGGAACTTAGAACCATGTGACATTCTTCCTCTCGAGAAATTCCATCTCTTTATGTGCCCAGTAAAACCATGACCTTTACTTTTGCCAGTAATATCTACAAACTCACCTTCTTGAAAGATATCAACTCTTATTTCCTGCCCCTTTGTATAATCGAGAGGATTCTTTACTCTTACTTCTTTTATAATTCTAAAAGGTGGAAGTCCTAATTTTTTAAATATACCAAGCTGAGGTTTATTGAGCTTTGACTCCTTACAACGTTCAAAACCTAATTGGATAGCATCATACCCATCTTTTTCCTTTGTTCTCACATTAAGCACAAGACAAGGTCCCCCTCTAATAACAGTAACAGGGACCATCTCACCATTTTCAGTAAATATTTGAGTCATTCCAATTTTTCTTCCTAATATTGCCTTTGTCGTAGGAGCTGCCATAGCGTTTCCCCTCTCTATGTTTTAATTTCAACTTCAACACCAGCTGGAAGCTCTAAATTCATTAAAGCTTCCACTGTCTTTGCTGTTGGTTCAATAATATCTATTAGTCTTTTGTGTATTCTTATCTCAAAATGTTCTCCTGAATTCTTATTAACATGAGGAGAACGAAGTACCCAATATCTCGTTACTTTAGTAGGAAGAGGGATG
The DNA here is from genome assembly GCF_049968615.1 of Dictyoglomus sp. Taxonomy (NCBI): domain Bacteria; kingdom Pseudomonadati; phylum Dictyoglomota; class Dictyoglomia; order Dictyoglomales; family Dictyoglomaceae; genus Dictyoglomus; species Dictyoglomus sp. Next base: position 226,044 of record NZ_JBMFQK010000002.1, read on the forward strand.
GGACCAGAGATCTTAGCCCCAGTCCCTCTTACTGTATCAATAATCTTTTTAGTAGAAAGATCAAGAACTCTATGATCAAATGCCTTTAATTTTATTCTTATCTTTTGTTTTTCCAGATAACTACTCATATCCCTTAATCGCCCCCATTATTCAATAATTTTAGTTATGACACCTGCACCAACTGTTCTTCCACCTTCTCTTATAGCAAACCTTAAACCTTCCTCTAATGCTACTGGCTTGATTAATTTTATCTCCATCTCTATGTTGTCCCCTGGCATCACCATCTGTACACCCTCTGGCAATTTTATCTCCCCTGTTACATCTGTCGTCCTAAAGTAAAATTGCGGCTTGTATCCACTGAAAAAGGGCGTATGCCTCCCTCCTTCTTCCTTCTTCAATACATATACCTGCGCTTTGAAATGTGTGTGGGGCTTTATAGTACCCGGCGCCGCTACTACTTGCCCCCTCTCTACTTCGTCTTTGTCTATCCCTCTTAATAGTATCCCTATGTTATCCCCTGCTATCGCTTCATCTAATTG